>URCT01000001.1 GCA_900546385.1 uncultured Eubacteriales bacterium
ACGCAAGCATCTCCGGCAGCTTCTTTTTATCATAGCTTGTGATGCAGTCCGACAGAACGTGCACCGTATAGCCGCATTTTTTCATATTGAAGCAGGTGGATTTAACGCAGGCAGCGGCGTCTGCTCCGGCAATATAGAATTCTGTGATGCCGTTCTCTTGAATAAATGCGGCAAAGGCTTCGCTTGTCAGGGCATTGCTTTTTGTTTTGGTGAATATATATTCTGAAACGACTTTCAATTCCGGTACCAGCTCTGCACCGTGCGTGTCGGGCTTAAAGGTTCTCGTTCCGGCGGAGAGGTTGTTATGCTGAATATAAATGACAAAGAAGGCGTTGGAAACAGCCCAATCGATTGCTTGATTGACACGTTCAATGATCTCCTTGTAGTTTTTCGTAATATCATTTTGAAGGTCGATTACGACCAATGCACAATTTTCCATGATGGTTTCCTTTCTGAATTTTTCTTCTATGATCCTTTATTGAGACGATATCTATATTATAGCTTCCGAACGATAGGTTGTCAATATGTTTGCGGATTTTTTTGCAAAAAAGGAGAAGGCGGCGCATGAAACACGTCGGACCGGATGTTATCAAATATGCACTGGATAAACAAGTTAAGCAGCCACGCTGATGCATGGCTGCTTTCGGGTCATTCTTGCAAATCGGTACCGTGTAAGAAGCGATGGGATGCTCGGTTTCTCCGTCCGTTTCGCAAAAAAAGCAGGCTGTCGTAAGGAGCTTTTGCGGTCAAAGTTTTATCTTTGGACGCAAAAGAACGCCGCCGGCCACGTTGTCGAGTTCATCATCGGACAGCTCGCCGGTTTTGGGATGGAGCAGCTCAAAGTACATTTTGGCATCTTCTTCGGACAGCTCGACCTGGTTTTCCTTTGCGAGCGCCAAAAGTTCTTCGACGGTTGCGGTCTTTTTGGCTTTTGCAATGAGTTCGTTGTTCATTTTCATGATGATTCCTCCTTAAAATTGTATCGGATGTTTTTGTGGAATTGCTTGCAGTATACGAGCGGTGTTCGGGCGGTTCTTAATGCGTTGTTTCGGGAACGGTGTCTAATCTCTGACGGGCGACAAGCTCGGCAAAAAAGCCGTTCTTTGCGATCAATTCCTCGTATTTGCCGTCTTCGATGATTTTTCCTTTATCTAACACAAGAATGCGGTCGCACTGCTTGATGGTTGACAGGCGGTGCGCAATGACGATGCGGGTGCATTTTAAGCTGTTTAGCGACTCCGAAATCTTTTTCTGCGTTAGGTTGTCAAGCGCACTGGTTGCTTCGTCAAACATAAGGATCTTCGGCTTCGGCGCAATCGCACGGGCAATCATCAGCCGCTGACGCTGGCCGCCCGATATGCCGCCCGAGCCTTCGGAGATGACGGTGTCCATTCCCATCGGCATATTTCTTATATCGTCGGCGATACCGGCAAGCTCCGCCGCCTCCCAAGCTTCCTTGTGGCCTAACCATGGTGCGGAGATGACAATGTTGGAATAAATATCGCCCTGGAACAGCTTTCCGTTCTGCATAACCACGCCAATGCGCCGTCTTAAGGAACGTAAGTCGATTTTTTCAAGGTCTCTGCCGTCGTAATAAATCGCGCCTTTTTTCGGATGCTCAAAACCGAGCAGCAGCCGCATAAGCGTTGATTTTCCACAGCCGGTTTTTCCCACAATGGCGACATATTGCCCGGGACGAATCTTTAGCGACAGGTTGTCTAAGATGAGCGGCATATTTTCGGAATACCGGAAAGAGACATTGTTGAGTTCAATACCGCCCGACAGGCGCGTCAGCACCTGTTTTCCGTCGGACACCTCGGGAACGGCGTCGAAAAAGGGCTTGACCATGGTCAACACCGGCTTTATCTGCGCCGCGGTAAGAGCAATCCCGGCAAGTGACATGAAAGCACCCGAGACCATGCCGTAGGCGGTGTTGAAGGCATAATAATCGGCGACCGAAATGCCGGATTTCACCGAAAGCGTGTACATGATAAGTGTGCCTGTCAGGCTGATGGCAAGGCTGATGACCGGATTCAGATCGGTAAAGGTCGAAGGTCCGTAGGCGGCGTCCGCGCATTTGGCATAGAGATTGCCCCATCGTGCGAAGGCGCGCTTTTCGGCACCGGCAAGCCGTATTTTCTGTATGCCCGTGATTAGCGCGTAGGTCATACCGCTTTCCTTGCTGTAAAGCTCCATCTGCTGGGTATTGAGCTTCATTTGGACAAGGGACGAAACGACCGAAAACACGACGGTCACGAAAAGGATGCCAAGTGCCGGCACAACAAGCATCGGCGCATAGGCAAATATCTGCGAAATGTAAATGAGTGAAAACAGCGAGGTAAGTCCTGTGGTCAAAACCGTCGATACGAGCAGCTTGCAAAGGGTTCCTACCTGTGACGCGCGGTTTGAAAGCTCACCCGAGCTGTATTCCTTGAAAAAGTCTGCCGGGAGCGACAGAATGCGCATCATTGTCGCCGCTTCGACCGAGATGTTTAATTTGGTCTCGATGCGTGCCGTAATCCTGTTTTTGACGGCGGTAATAAGCATGGTGCTTATCGAAACGCACACCGAAAAAACGGCAATGGCGGCAAGCAGCCGCACGCTTTTCGACAGCAGCACACTGCCGAACAAGAGCTTGTTCAACATTGGGCTTATCATGCCGACAAGCGAAAGAAAGAGCGTCGCGGCAGCGATCATCACAAGATCGGCTGCCGAAAAGGTCTGTGCAATGTATTTGACTAAAGCCGGAATGCTGATTTTTTTTAGCGGAAAAGGCTTATAAAAATAAGTGGCTTGTTCTTCGAAAAGCTGCGCATTGCGGCGGTTTATCTTTGTGCGTTTGCCGGTTTTATAGTCATAATAGCTGTAGCCGGATATTCCCGAGGGCAATAACGCGGCGACTCTTCCGGTTTCTTTGAATGTGCCGAGCATGGCGCCGACGGCATCGCGGTACCACTTGCCCTCTAACTTTACCGTGCGCCGCATAACGCCGTAAGGACGCATCAGATATTCTAACTGCTCGTTCATATCGGTGATGTTTTCCGGAACTTCGCGGCTCTTGATATGATAAAACTTTAAGATCTCGTCGATCGCATCCTTGGTCACGGCGCGGTCGTTAGTTAAGGCGGCATCGCTTTTTTTGCCGGTGATGGCGGAGGCCATGTTGGCAAAGGCTTCGGCAAAGGCTTCGTCGTCGTTCTTTTTGCGGTCTCGTATCTGCTCGTCAAACCAACCCATGTGTGTGCCTCCTTATTCGTTTGATACGAGCTGTGTATAGACACCGCCGTTTTTCATCAGCTCTTCATGCGTTCCGCGTTCCACGACATTGCCGTGCTCGAGAACAATGATCTCGTCGCAGTCGCGTATGGTTGACAGGCGGTGTGCCACCACGATGCAGGTGATGCCGCGATCCTTGATGGATTTTACAACATCGTACTCGGTCTTGGCATCAAGTGCGCTCGTTGCTTCATCCAGAATGATGATGGTCGGATCTTGCGCAAGCACACGGGCGATTTCCATGCGCTGCCGCTGGCCGCCGGAGAAATCCTTGCCGCCCTCGGTCAATTTGTATTGGTAGCCGCCCTCACGCTGCATGATGTCCTCGTGGAGCTGTGCGTCGCGGGCTGCCATGATCATTTCGAAATCCTCGATGGAGTTGTCCCACATTTTGATATTGTTGGCGATGGTATCTTCGAAAATGGTGATATCCTGATCCACAACGGCAAGAGACCCGGTGAACACACTGCGGTCGATGGCCTCTAGGGGCTTTCCGTCAAAAAGAATCTCGCCGCTCCAGGGCCGGTAAAGCCCGGATATAAGCTTGGAGAGCGTGGATTTTCCACAGCCGGAAGAGCCGACGAACGCCACACGGCTTCCGGGTTTTAACGTCATATTAAAATCCTTAATCAAAGGCTCGGCAAGACGTGAATAGCCGAAGGTGACGTTTTTTAGCTCGATATTGCCGGAGAGCTTATCGTATTCGCCGTCCTCTGACTCGACGTGGTTGTCAAACACCGGATCGATGGGATATTTCATGACATCTTCAATGCGTTCCATGTCGGCGCGCCTTTCTTGGAGCGATTGCCCGGCCGCTATCAGCGTTGTCGCCGGTGCGACAAACGAGGCAAGAAAGCCTTGAAACGCCATGATCATACCGACGGTGAAGTCGCCTCTCATGGCAAGAAACACGCCGGTCACAAGCACCGCCGTGCCGCAGACCGCGTTGATAAATTCCGGCAGAAGGCCGAGAAACTGATTCATGCGCAGAAAACGCACCTCATTGGTGTTGACGCTTGCCTGATAGCCGGCCCATTTTTCAAAAAAGCCGTTTTCGGCGCCGCTTGCCTTGATGGTCTCGATCATTTCGATGCCGGCGACGGTCGTTCCGGCAAGCTTGCCGGCATCGCGCATCTGCACGCGTGTGATGTTGACGCGCTTTTTCTGAATGATGCGCGAAATCACAAGGTTTGCAACGACGGAAAGAAGGCCGATAAGGGTGAGCAAAACGCTGTATCGGAGCATAACGGCCAAATAGAACACCATCATGAGCGCATGGAGCGTGAGCGGTGCGAAGGAGTTGACTAACTGCTCGGCAATCATGGCGTTAGCGGCCTGTCTGCCTTGGATGTCACCGGCCATACGCTGGGAGAAAAACTCCATGGGCAGACGCAAGATCTTCCACATAAAGGTGGTATTTCCGACCGTCGCAAGCTTGCCGTTTATCTTTAACGAATAGACCGCCTGTATCCACGCGACAACAAGCTGCACGATGCCGATACCGGCAAAGGCGAGCGTAAACGGCAGCAGCCAGGTGGGATTTTCATGCGTTAACAGCCGGTCGAGAAATATCCGCGAAAACGTCGGCGTGATAATGCCGAGAAGGGAGGAGATGACCGTGGTTAAGGTGACAAAAGCAATGGCAGCACCCGCACCGACTAACCTTTTTTTCGCATAGGAGAGCATGGATTGCGGCTTGCCGCCTGGCTGAAAGTCCTCGCCCGGCTCAAACAGCAGGCAAATGCCCGTGAAGCATTCGTCAAAGGTGCTCATCGGAACCGAATAAGTGCCCTTGGCCGGGTCATTTAAGACGGCTTTGCTGCCGCGGAAGCCGTCAAGAACCACAAAATGGTTGAAATCCCAGTGAATGATGCAGGGAAACTTTCCTTCTTTCCGGAGCGTTTCCGGTTCGTAGCGATAGCCTTTTGCGGTAAGCCCATAGCTGCGCGCCGCGCGAAGGACATTTTTGGCGTTCGAACCGTCGCGCGAGACGCCGCAGTCTACGCGCACTTTCTCGAGCGGAATCCATTTTTCATAGTAGGCAAGTATCATTGCAAGGCTTGCAGCACCGCATTCGAGTGCCTCCATCTGCATAACGACCGGCACCTTGGCAACGCCCTTCGCAACGGGCTTTTTTATTTTATTCGTCGAGTTTGTCGAGTTTGTCGTTTTCATTCTTTCGACCTCAGTTGCTTACAAAGTCCATCGGCCGTACGCTCTCGGTGATGACCACCACCGCATAGATCCCATCCTTGACCTCCGGCGTGTTGGCTTTGACCGCATATACCCAATCGCCTTCGGACAGCTCCAACCGGTGCAAAAGATAAGAATCAAAGCTTTCGTCAAGTTGCAGGGGCCTTTCGGCTATTTCCGATACGGTATATTCTTTCCCATCGACCGAAACAAGCGCGTTTTCGCTTAGCTTATCAAAATCGTTTTCGCGGATATAAAAAACAAGCTGTCCGTCTTTGCATACGCCTGCCGTTTGCAGGGTCGAGTCTAAACGTCCGAAAATGCCCCAGACGCAGACGCCGACAAGAAGCGCGATAATCGCGGCAAGAATCATCCATATGCTCGGGTTGGAAACGCGGATATAGTCGCCCATCTGCTCGGGCGACGCGATTTTATCCAAGCTTTTTTGACGGAATAGCGGTTTGCTCATAGCTTTACCTCGTTCATTGCTTTCGGCAAAAATCAGATATCCTTGCGGATACGGAGAATGTTCTGTCCGTCCTTGTACTCATATGTAATTTCATCCATGGTTTTTTTGACCATAAAGATGCCGAGTCCGCCGATGCCGCGTTCCTCGGCCGACAGCGTGATATCGGGATCGTCCTTTTTTAACGGATCATAGGGAATGCCGTGATCGATAAAGGTGATAACGACGGAAATGGGTGCTTCCGTGACCTCGACCCGTACCGTTGCAGGGCCGGTTTCGGGATTGTAGGCATAATGCGCGATGTTTCCGAAAAGCTCGTCGATGGCGACGTCGATCTGCATCTGCGCTTTCATCGGGCAGTCGATCTCCTCTAACTTTTCGTTTACGAAATCGGTCACTTTTTCAATGTTTTCGACCGTTGCCGGAATGGTCAGCTCATGCATTCTTGGTCCCTCCGTTATATTTCAAATACAGCATCGTAATGTCGTCAAACTGCGGCGCACTCCCGACAAAGGCGTCAATGTCGTTCTTCACCGCCTGGCAGATATCTTCGCCGGATAGCCCATGCAGCCCGTTGAGAAGCGTACATAAGCGTTTTTCGCCGTAAAGCGCGTTATCCGCGTCGGTCGCCTCAGTCACGCCGTCGGTGTAAAGATAGATTGCATCGCCGGGTGCAAGGAACAGCTCGTTTTTGCGGTATCGGATGCCTTCCATACCGGCAAGCACGAATCCGGGCTTGGATTTCAGGTATTCAAAGGTTCCGTCCGCGTGCTTGACAAGCGGCGGATTGTGCCCGGCGTTGGCAAACTCCACCTTTCCGGTCGTGATATCAAGTACTCCCATCCACGCGGTAACGAACATTCCGGCGTCGTTTGATTCACAGAGCTTGGCGTTGGCGATGGTAAAGACCTCGTCAACGGGAATGCCGGATTCGGCGTAACCCTTGATGATGGTTTTGGCTGTCATCATAAACATAGCCGCCGGGATACCCTTGCCCGAGACATCGGCAATGAGAAAGCCGAACTTGTTTTCACCGACAAAGTAGAAATCGTAGAAATCGCCGCCGACCTCCTTGGCCGTGTCCATCGTGGCGAAAATATCAAATTCGCCGTGACCCGGATAGGGCGGAAAGACGGTGGGAATTGCCGAATGTTGGATCGACTTTGCAAATTCAAGCTCACGGTCGATGCGCGCGGCCGCCTCGGCGATATAGCGTTTCAAAGTCAGCACGGTCGAGTTGATGTCATCCGAAAGCGAGGCAAATTCCTCGTTCGTCCGGACATCCACAACGGTGTCAAGGTTGCCGCTCGTGATTTTTGCAAGCGCTTGGTTGATTTTGGTCATGTTGTCCACGACAAGTTTTTTGATAAGGACGTATACGACAATAAACAGCATTCCGAAAACGACAAATTCCATAAACACCGTCACATACACGGCGATATCGCGCGAAAACACCGCTTCGGTTCTCGGAAGAAAGGCCACGATATAATAGCCCTCCGAAACAATGTAGGCGCAGATGGAAGCTTCGCCGTAGACCGTCGCTTCAAAGGGAACTCCCTCCGGCATGGTATCGCGGTCAATGAAAATGCCCGAAACATCGAGATTTTTCTTTTCGTTTCCGTGCCGGTCGCTGACAATGTTCCAATCCTCGCCGGCGATGATAATGCTGCCGTTTTCGCCGATATGGCGGTTGCGGGTGGCACCGATGACGGCATCGTCAATGTCGCGCTTGAATCGCTCGAAATCGTAGGCGACCTGCACGAAGCCGCCTCTGTCAAGCACGATTCCGGCATATTTGCGCAAAATCGAGGAATCAAACGAGGTGGGTTGATAGTTCTGCACGTATTCCTTGGTTTCTCCGTCAAGCAGAACGAGAAATTCTGCGGATTGGCTTCCGCCGCGCATATCGTAATCCAGAAAATCCGTGTGTGTTGACGCTGTAATGATACCGTTTGCGTCAATGATGTTTATCTCGGCTACATCGTATTTCTTCGCAAGAGACGCGAGTAACGCGGCATCGACATTTGAGGTGGAATTGATGCGAAGAGAAATGTTTGTCGCCAGCTTCAGCAGATTTTCGTTTGAGACATCCAAAATATCCTGCCGCACGTCCTCAAGGTTCAGCTTTACAAGATCGTGCGCTTCGTTTTCGGCAAGCTCTGTCTGAAGTGCCCAGGTGAAAAACGTGGTCATTAAGAAGCCGGCCGTGACGCATATGAGCAGCCAGCGTTGGAACGACTGCGAAATGTTCTGAAGATTGTGCCGCGCACCGCTTTTCTCTTTGCCGGCCAAAGTCGCAAGCAAGATGTCGGCAAGCATGACGGCAAGCCCGTTGACGGCGACCATCGGGAGCGAACAGGCACGGACAAACGAAAAGGCTCTGCGCGCGTCGGTCATGTTTGTTAAGAAGATCATGAGCATATGCACGACTTCCATGATGACGGCCGTTGCAAGGCAATAATACCATTTCGGCTTTTTGTTGTCAAACACGTGCTTCCGAAGAGCTGCCGCAAAAACACCTGCAAGCACGGTGGATAGGCTGCAGGCAAGGCGCGTATAAGCTCCGGCGCCCCACAGAACGGCAAACCAGCGTTCCACACCGCCAATGAGACCGGCGATGATTCCGGCAGGCGCACCAAAGAGAAGGCCGGCGCAGATAGGAGAAGCATCCCGTGCGTTTATGACGGCACCGTCGAGCTTGATGCCGCATTCGGTTCCGGTGATGGCAAGAATGCCGAAAAGAATGCCGATGAGCAGCTGACGGACGGCATAGGGAATTTTTTCTGCCGTTTTTGTGCGTTCAAAAAGGTAGATAACGGCCGACAGTGCCACTGGCAAAAGCGAAATAAGGAAGAGAAGGATATAATCTTTCATGGGCTTTCGGTCACTCGATGGTCAGAATGTCGGAAAAGCCGGTGATTTCAAAGACTTCCTGTATTTCGTCGCTTACACCGACAAGTTTCATGCTTCCTTTGCGGTTCATGACCTTTTGTGCCGCAAGCAAAACGCGAAGTCCTGCGGAGGATATGTACTCCACCTTGGAAAAATCAAACACAAGCTCGGTCACGCCGTCGACCGACTGCCGAAGCTCGGCCTCAAGCTTGGGCGACGAGTTCGTGTCTAACCGTCCCGTTATTGCAACTGTCAGCTTTTCTCCGTCGGAAATTTTGTTGATGGTCATCGTTTTTTCCTCCGCTTTATAAACTTAAAATGTTAAATGAAAATATACATATGAATAATTACAGTATAACATAAATATCGGAAAAATCAAGTATATTTTCGAAAAAATCCCATCTGCCGCCGAATTCGGTCTGCATATATACATATATAATTAAAGACAACCCGTGAAGGTTGTCTTGTGTGTATCGGTTTCTTATTCTGCCATAAAATCATTTCTTTTTCCATTTTAATAAAAAGGCTGAATTTATGATGACGGGTACCGAGCCTGCGTTATGGACGAGTGCGCCGATAACGGGATTTAACGTGCCGTTTTATGGCAAGCGCGATCGCTAAAAATTTCAGACTCATCGAAAAGGCAAGATTGCATTTGATGGTCGTCATCATACGCTTTGACAGTGCAATTAAGTGCGGCAGCTCTTTCACCTCGTCATCGACTAACGCAATATCCGCAGCATCCACGGCAATGTCGCTTCCGATGCCGCCCATGGCAATGCCGACATCGGCTGCTTTGAGTGCCGGAGCGTCGTTCACGCCGTCGCCGATCATGCAAACCGGTTGCTTTTCTTTTTGTGATTGACGGATGTAATTGAGCTTATCCTCCGGCAGACCACCGGCATATACGTCGCGAATGCCGAGTTCGTTTGCGATTTTGTTCGCTGCATTTTGGTTATCACCTGTCAGAAGCACCGGACGGACGCCGATTTTGGCAAGACTTTCGACGGTCTGTCGGCTTTCTTGGCGGACGGTATCGGACAAAACGAGAAAGCCAGCCCAGGTGCCGTCAACCGCAAGATAGATGACCGTTGAGCCGGCATGAATGTAGCTCTCGGCAGCGGTGAGGGCTTGGCGGCTTGTTTCCGTGTCTTCGTTTGCAAATAACAGCTTCAGATTTCCGGCTTTTATCTGTTTGCCGTCCACCGTGCCGACCACACCTTCGCCGGGAATCATCCGGAAGCTTTCCACTGCCTTTAGCGGTGCACCGCAGCTTTTGACAATCGCTTTTCCTAACGGGTGCTCGCTAAGCTTTTCAACGGAGGCCGCAAGTATATGAATTTCCTCTTTGTCAAAGCTTGAGACCGAAACGATTTCCGTCACCTTCGGCGTTCCGTAGGTAAGCGTACCGGTTTTGTCAAAGGTGATTTTGGTTACCGCGGCAAGCTTTTCGAGCGCATCGCCTTCACGCACCAAAAAGCCGTGCTTGGTGGCATTGCCGATGGCCGCCATGATGGCTGTCGGCGTGGCAAGAACCAACGCACAGGGACAGAATACAACGAGTATGGTCACGGCGCGTATCACTTCGCCCGTGAAAAGCCACGTAAGCGCTGCGGCGGATAAAGCGATCACCACAATCCAGGTGGCCCAACGGTCGGCAATGCCGACAATTTTTGCTTTTCCGGCATCCGCCGACTGAACAAGCCGAATCATGCGTTGAATGGAGCTGTCCTCGCCGACCTTGGTCGCCTGCATCTCGAAAGCCCCGAATTGGTTGACCGTTCCGCTGGATACACTGTCGCCCGGCTGCTTGTCAACCGGAAGCGACTCACCGGTCATGACCGCCTGATTGACCGACGTTTGTCCCGAAAGAATAACGCCGTCAACCGGAATGCTTTCTCCGGGCAGCACGCGGATCCGGTCGCCGACCTTGACATCTTTGGCCGGGATGACCGTTTCCGCACCGCCGCGAATCACACGGGCGCTTTGCGGCGTTAAATGGACTAACTTTTCGATTCCGGCGCGCGCTTTTGCAACCGTCAAATCTTCAAGCAAGGCACCGAGCTGCATGATGAACGCCACTTCACCGGCGGCAAAATCCTCTCCGATGCAGACCGACGCAATCAAGGCAAGCGATACAAGCACATCGGCCTTTATGTCAAAAGCCGTGATAAGCCCGATAACAGCTTCTAAAACGATCGGCACACCGCACAAAATGATTGCCACCCATGCCGGATTGACGGGCATCGGAACACCGAAAATGCTCAAAAGCAAGGATATGCCCGAAAGAATTAAGCATACAATGTCTTTTTTGTGCCGCCTCATTCTGCAACCCATTCTAATTTTTCAATGAGTTTGCTCATAGCAAAACCTCCTATACGATATATACCCATACGGGTATGTTTCCGTTATACCCATATGGGTATAATTTGTCAAGAGGAAAATGAAAAAAACAGCCAAAAATGACTGTTTTTTTGCTTGCTATTTCATATTGGCAAACCGTTCCACCGCTTTTGCAAAGCTTTCGATGGTTTTGTTGGCATCTCCGTGTTCGATTCCGTCTCGGACACAATGCTTCAAATGTCCTTTAAGCACCACCTGTCCTGCTTTATGCAAGGCGGATTTTGCCGCGTTGATCTGGGATAAAACGTCCTCGCAAGGCACATCCTGATCGATCATGCGGTCGATCGCCTGTATCTGACCGATGATTCTGCTCAACCGGTTATGCAGATTTTCGGCATCCATACATTGTTTCATGAAAAATCACCTCCGCAGATACCGCTAAGGGTATGTATATAGTATACGTCCCTTTGGGTGAAATGTCAAGAAGCAATTCGCTGTTTTCCGGTGCTTCCGGTGCGTTTCGTTTACTCGTTGCCGTTTTCGCGGCTCTCTTTCGCTTGTGCCATCCGCAGCAGCTCCTCGGTCATCCGATAGCCCTCCTCCGGCGCAAGGCACGCACCGAAACACAAATCCTTTTCGTACAGATAACTGTTTTCGGCAAACGCTTCACGGGTCGCCACATAGCCGCAGCCGCTGTTGGCAAACGAAATGACCATGTTGTCGGCCGTTGCGGCATGGGATTTGATATATTTCCCAAAATAAACGAAGATTTCTCCCGGAAACGCATAAATCGATACGGTTCCGACGCGGATGTACTGCAAATACACGCTTGCGGCGGCGTCTTTGACGTTCGCCTGATAATAACATAAATTCCGAATGGCGGTCAAATTCTTGTTGTCTGCCATGCGGCGGATTTCCGCAAACGTTTCTTCTTCCGTCAAAATGCGGCGTGTGACGGGAAATTTCTCTTTTTTGCAGACGATGTCGTCTCCGATGGGCTTTGCGTGCGGCAATGCGTCCAAACACGCCTTTTTCAACACGTTTCCCATGGTGATATAGGTGTCGTTCGGCATTTTTCCGTCGCGTGCCGGATCAAAGTGGTTGATATCGGCACTTGTTCCGGCAAAGAACACCGTCACAAAATCGTTTCCGAATTCTTTTTTCAATTCCTTGGCAAGCACCGCGGCAAAGGCTCCCGAATATTGCGACCCGGGCGTGCAATCCTGGTGGCAGGCAAACGCGACGATGGCACCGAGCGGCGTTCCTTCGGCATCTCGAAAAAACAGCAGCGGCACGTCCGTATCGATTTCGCCGAACGGCTCTTTGACATCCTTGGTGAAAACGTTGGTGCGAAGCGAACCGTCCTTCATGCGGTAGGTGCGGTTGAAGGAAATGCCTTCCGCTTTTCCGACACCAAACACGCCGTCACTTGCGGCAAGCCGCCGATAGGCCAAAATCACGCTGTCGGCAATCAGCCGATAGCAAACGTCCTTATACGGTGCGTCCGCATAAGCCCCGATTTCGGGATTGTCGGTGATCGGAATGCCTTTGTGCGTGTGATTGACGGCAATGAGCACATTTTCCGGGCGAATGCCGGTGTAGGCGGTGATGCGCGTGGTGACCGCGTCGTGCAAATCGTCCGGCAGCTCGCATGAATCGATGTCGATAAACGCGGCGACCGTTCCGTCCGATTCCAAAACGGCGGTGCGGACATACAGCGGATCGAGAACGTCTTTTGCCGTGTGATGGATGTAATACCCGGCAAGAAAACAACCGAGCGGCGGTGTAATGTCCTTTTCGTAAAAAGCGGCTCTCATGCAAATCCCTCTTTTCGACGGAATATCGTTTTCCCAATACCATTGTAGCACGGTCGGACGATACGGTCAATGACAAAACAAATGAAAAAGCTGCACAAAACAAAAGTTTGGCGCAGCTTATACTATTGCAAAAGCTTTTTTATAAACAACCCTGCCGACACGCTTCGCGCGCCACTTTCCCTTACACAGAGACGCAAAATGCCGTCTTAAGGCACTGCCGTATATTCCGGCAGCGGATTGTCGTCCGGATCTTGGTGGAGAATATTCTCGGAATCGGTGAAAACGATTTTTTCGACTGTCTGTATGCCGCTTGCATCGATGGCCGGCGCTTCTTTCCCGAAAAGCCGCGAAAGAAATCCTTTCGAGGTGCGGTTTGCCAAAACCGTGACCACCGAAATGTCGTCTTTTTCGCCGCGTTCGCGACAGCGCAAAAGGAGTGTGCGGACGGCTTCCTCCAAAGCGGCGGCCGTGGTTTTCCCGGAAAGCTGTTCGTGCATTTCTTCGGGCGAGATTTTGTGGCGGAAGCCGTCGGAGCAGAGCAGATACAGCGTTTTTTTCTTGCCGGTTATCCGGTAAAAATCGGCGTTTGCGTCCTCGCGGACACCGACACAGCGCGTTAAAATATGCTCTTTTCCCGAACAGGCCGCCTGCTCGGGCGTCATGCGTCCGGCATCGATTTCTTCGCGGACAAAGGTGTGGTCGCGCGTTAAAATCTGCACGGTTTTTCCGATCTCATACACGCGTGTATCGCCGATGTTGGCGATAAAACCGCGGTTTTGCCACAAAAGCAGTGCCGAAAGCGTTGTGCCGAGCGTCGCGCCGGTTTGTTCGGCAAACGTGCGCATGAGATTTCCGGCACGGTCGATGAGTGCTTGCCATCGGCTGCGGAGTTCCTCTTCGCAGTCGGAGCGGCTTAGAATTTCGGGCAGGTCTGTATCGAGCCATTCGTCAAAGCAAGAAACCAAGGTCGCGCTTGCCAGTTCTCCGTATTGCAGACCGCCCATGCCGTCGCAAATGCAGGCAAAAACCATTTCATCGTGCGCACTTTGTAGTTTCCGCACCAAAACGCTGTCTTGGTTGACGGAATGCCGGAAGCCGCAGTCGGAAACGGCGGAAAGGATATAACTCATGGGAACCTTCTTTCGGTGCGGATGTTTTATTGAAGGTGGAATTCAAATTCCTCATCGGCCAAGCGCAGTACATCGCCGTTGCGCAAGACGTTTGCCTTTTCCGGTTCAAGCTGTGTGCCGTTGAGGTAGGTGCGGTTTTGCGCATGATTGTCGATGACAAGATAGACATTTCCCTGGGAGAGAATGTGGCAATGTCTGCGTCCGATCTGCAACAGCGGCGACAGGTCATAATCGACCGGGCCTGCTTCCGAATTGCGCCCGATCCAGAAATCCGCTTTATGCAGTTCGACGCGTTCGCCGTTGGAGCGGCGCAAGAGATACGGGTGTGACGGCATAAGGACGACCGTCGCTCCGTCGCCCGCGTTTTGGGGCATTGGCGGCAGAGGAGCAGGGGATGGATAGGCAGGTGTGCCGTTCGAGCCTCTTCCGCCCGGCATAGTCTGCGGAATTCCCATGCCTTGCGCTTGGTTCGGTGTGCTTCGCGGCATATTGGGCTGGACGTTTTGCGGTATATTCTGCGGCGGATTCATCCCTTGAGCTGGATTCGGCACATTCTGCGGCGGATTCATCCCTTGGGCTTGATTTGGCACATTTTGCGGCACGTTCATGCCCGGCGTGCCGGTCGGCGGCACAGGTGTGCGCGGCGGAACATTGCCGGGAACGGCAAAGCCGCCTTTTTGCGGCATGGGCTTGGACGGAGGAACGGCAGTCGGCTTCTTGCCGGATTTTTGCTGCTTTTTCTTGGCTTTTTGCGCTTTATAAGCGGCGGCATTTTCGCTGTTATAGTGCTGCAAAAGATAGAACAGCGAAATCTCTTTTTCCGGGGCGTTTCCGCCGGTGCCGGGCGCAGAGGAAGGAGCCGGTGTGCTTTTGCCGCTTTTCGGAACGACGAATCCCGGCTGCGGCATGGGCGGCGTCGGTGGCGGCGTGGGACGTGAAGCCTGCTGTGGCGTGGGACGTGAAGCCTGCTGTGGCGTGGGACGCGAAGCCTGTTGCATGGAAGGCTGCGGCGAAGAGCTTGCGCCGTTATTTCCCTGCGGAGTCACCGGCGTTACAAGCGAGGAGGGAATGCCTTTGCGTTCCACGCGTCCGGACGGTGTCGTGCCCGGCACAAGCTCGTTTTTTAACTGTGTGAAAAAGGCCAAAGCATCCGAAATGGAAATGGATGCGGAAGAATTCAGAAAATTGAAGATCCGGGCGACGGCGTTGCCGTTTTGTGCAAGGTCAAACTGTGCGCCCGAGACAATGGCGCGGAAAAATGCGGCGACATCCGGCGTTTTGGCATATTCGGCGATGGGCAGATAAAGCAGATACAGCCGTCCGTTTGCCGGATCGATGAAAACCGTATCCGCCTCCAAGAGGATCAAATTCGGGTTCAGCATATAATCCTCACACGCGGAAAACACCTGCAAAATATCGCAGAAAAGGCGCACAAGGCTGTCAATGCGAATGCGGTTTGCGCAATAGCTTTTGAGTGTGGTTTCGGACGGAATTTGATATTTTATGTACTTTTCGTTGTCGGTCTGCGTAAACAACAGCGGTGCAAGGCCGGAGGGCATCTGTTGGTGGGTGCACATACCAAGGCCGACGGTATCGACGGTATCTTCCGGTTTTACCGTATAGGTGAGCTGCAGTCCGGCGGTTTGTTTTTTAATGTCAAACAGTTGCATAAGTGGTTCTCCTTTTGGTCACGGATGGTTTAACTCCACAGCTTCGAACACGCCGTATGCTCAAAGCGTAACGGCTTTTGGCCCGGAACCTTGAAGGTGTTGAAGGTGTATTCGATTTCATATTTTACGGATACATACAGCTTTCCGGAGGAAATATAGCTTCCGGAAAAATCGAGATGATCCACGCCGCCGACAATTTTGTACCGCTTTAGGATGCGTTCGGCCTGTGCGGTGTTTCCGCCGCTCAAATAGGCGACAAAGCGTTTGCGGATGGCTTTTTCTAAGTCCGCGCTGACGGCAACGGCGGAATTGCCGAACACATCGTTGGTTTTGGTGTTGGGCGTACCGTTTTTGTCGGCTTCGGCCTTGGCTTTGGCTTCGGCGTCGGTTTTGCCGGCTTCGGTGGCATAGATGGTGCCGTTCCAGATACCGGCAGGCCCGGAGCCTTTGGCAACCTTATGCCAAAGGGAGTCGTCCACAAAGCTGTCGGAATGCAGCGTGCGGCCGATGCCGTTGAGAGCCAAAAAGAAATCCATGGTTGCGGAGGAATGGGTCAATTGCTCGTTCTCATAGACATCGAGCGCAAGGCTGTTACAGGTAGCAAGCGTGACGTGCGCCATTTCGTTGCGTGCTTCAAAGATGACGAAAAAGCTTTGCAGAAACAGAACGAGAAAGATAAAAATTGTCACGACAATGGAGGCTTCCAACGAAAGAAGTCCTTGTTCGCAAGAGAGAAAGCCGGTTTCTTTTTTCGGTTTCATCCTCTGGTTCTCCTTTAATAGCCACGGTAAATGACGCGTTTTTTGAAAGTGAAGCCTGGAATTTGCGGCGATGGGATAAATTCGCTCATGCGGAACGAACCCGATGCGCGCACATAGGTGTAGGCATAGTCGAGGTCGAAGAGTGCCGTACCGCCCAAAGGCTCGGTGTCCGAATCGCGGAAGCCGCCGCCGGCAGAACCGGGTGCGGACGTGCCGCCGGAATCAATGGATGAATCCGAATCGCGGAAGCCGCCGCCGGAGGAACCCGGCACGGGCGTGCCGCCGGAGCCGAGACTGCGGTGTGCGTCCCAGTTGGCCTCCATTTCCACAATGTCGGCAAAACGCTTTAAGAGCGTGTCGGTCGGGACAAGACTCATGCTGAAAAACAGAAAGTCCTCATAGGATACGTAAAGATAACCGCTGTTTTTCGGTTTTTCCTCTTCATTGTTTTTGTTTTTGTCGGTATCCGTTTTCTTCGGCTCGTCTTTATCCAAAGAGACGGACGGTTCGGTGGTCTCTTGTGCAGGCGGATCACTTCCGGCCGCCGTTTTTTTCTGCCCTTTTTGGTATTCGGCGAGAATATCGTTCGGCACAATGCCTTTGGCGTCCTTCAATAAGTATGAAAGGCCGCTCGGCGTGAGATAAACGATGGTTTTGACAAGCGGAATCTCCTGTCCCCATACCATGAGTAACGTGTCTATAAATGCTTCGGCAAAGCAGACGCAGACTTCATAAGCGACAGCGACAAACAGGCCGATATACGGCAGCAAAGACAATTCGTGCGCAAAAGAGGTAACATCCGTGTTGGTTACAACGGGGACGATATTTGTAATGATCCGCAAGGCATAGATGATCAGAAAAGCACTTCGCTGGTTTTGCGTTTCGTCGGTGTGTCCGAACACCAGATATTCCCGTTCCGCACCGCGGAAGCAAAGACCCTCATCGGCAACACCGCTGTCGCCGGGCAGAACATCGGCGGAAGAGGTTTGTGTCAGTTTCGTGCCGCTTTGGAAGGTGGTGCGGCAGGGGGTGACATAGTTCAAGGATCCGGTAACGAGTATTTTTTGGTAAATGAAGGAGCCAATATCCGTATTGATAAGCGCTTTCACCAGCGTGACGAGGCAGTCGAACAGCTTGTAGATGATTTTGAACATCTTGACAAGATTCGTAACGATGCTGATGAGCTTTCCGGTTAGGGTCAAGGGCGAAGACACGAACAGCTCCAACAGCTCGCCGAGCTTTGTGCCGACATCCTCGATCGTTGTGCCGCTCGGTTCCGGGCAGTTTAGTGCCGTCGAATAGCCGCTCAAAATGTCTTTGTAATGCTCGGAAGTTTTGCGGTCGGCGGCTGTTTCACTGTCGACAAGCGGATAGCGGCTGCGATCCTTTTGAGAGGGAAGACCACCGTAGGTATTATGATAGAACGACGTGTTAATTTTGGCATTCAGATTCAGGTTATACGTAAAGCCGAGACTGACAAGGGCTTTGAAAAAGTTGATGGTCGCCGTAAAGTAGGTAATAATGCTGTCTTTCGCGATGGTGTCGACGATGCTGTCCTCGTAGCCCTCGACGTCGGTTTTGGTTAAAAGCTGTTCGCTCAAATCGCAGAAGTAGGTGTTTTTATCGACCGTCGGCGCGGTATCGCAGTCATAGGCGTTAACAGTGGTATGAAGCGCGTCGAGTTTTGCAAGAAGCGGATTGTAATGCTCGGTGTTTTGAACCTTTTCGGCATTGGTGAGCTTTTTATAGGAAGCGTCCCATTGCTTAGAGCCGATGGAAACTGCTTGCCCTTCGGCTTTCAGGCGAAGCGTGTCGTCCTGAATACGCTTATTGTCTTGCTCGATACTGCTTTTGCGCGCTTCGAAGGTCGCTTTGTCGATTTCATTTTTGTCGTAGGCCGTTTGAAGGTCTTTCAGCGCACGGGCATTTTCCGCAAGAGCTTTATCGTTGTTGATTTTGGCCTGCTCGTTGGAGGATTTCACCAAACCGACGAGCGTATCCGCGGTGTTTTGGCTGATTTTTGTGGTATCGCTGTTGACGGTGGCTTGCTGTTCGGCAACTTTTTTCATAGAGTCGTAGAGAGCTTTAATAGCGGAAGCATAGGCACTTCTTTTTGTGGCAAGTGTTGTCTTTGCATTAGCAAGAGCTGTTTCGGCTTTTGTGACGGCTGAAGAATCGGCTACGCCGTCTTCATCTGCATTTGCGGCAGCGGCTTTAGCATCCTCCAATGCTTTTTGAGCGTTATGATAGGACGTTATGGCTGACGCGAATTCCGTGTACGCTTTTTCGTAATTTTTATAGTTTTGATCTTGTGTGTCGGCACAGTCTTTGAGAATGGAAATATTATCGGCATAGGTTAAGCAGGAATCCGCCGTGCCGGCGATGTTTTTGATGGAATCGAAAAAGGCATAGCCGGGAATCAGCGATTCGAATTTTTTGATAAGGCCGTCTATGTCGATGGTATCCTCAACCAATTGCTTGGGAACAGAATACTTGCTGAATTGCAGGATTTGTCCTTTCATGACGGTCGGATCTGAAAGCGGATAGACGCCTTTTGCCTGATATTCAGCATCCAAAAAGGTGTTGCTTAACGCGCCGCAATTGATTTTCATGTAGTCGGAAAACGTGCCGCTTATGCACTCTTGAACATCATTTTGCGAAAGTGTGCCTTTGACATCGTATTTGAGAGCAAGCAAGCCGAAACGCTTTTTCAAAAAGGGCGTGTAGGTGCCGAGCGTGGAGTTTGCGGCATTGCACAGGGCTTCGTCAAAAATGGAGGCGGCACTGTTGACGCGGTTGGCGTTTACCAACGCACCGACAAAAATCGTGAACGGAAGCATGAGAATCGCGAGAAACAGCGAAATCACGCCTTTGGTGCCGTTGATGACGGTATGTTCTTTTTTCATCGTATCACCTGATCTAATTTTTTTCATAGCGGTGTGAGAAGAACGGCTTGATGACGGCATTGATCATTTTGGCTGTTTTGAATTCATCAAATTTGCCGGCATTTTGGATAAAATCGGTGGTTGCGATATAATCGATCAAATCGACGCGTGTGGCATAGGCGGTGCAGGTATAGGTGAAATTCCGCTTCATGCCGAACATCTCGAAAATGCCGCCGAAGGGCGTTTTGAAGGTGCAGGTGGCTTTTACGGTGACATGCCCCTTGGTTTGCGCCGAGGTGAGATTGTCTGCGGAAGTTTCCAAACTCACGTCGAGCGCCTGAATGGTTCCAACAAAATTGGCTTTATCCATGCGGTAGGCGACATAGTCCTTGACCCGTGCGGTGTTGAGAGAGAGCATTTCCGCGTCGTTAAAGCTGCCGTAGAGCTGTCGGGAGCTTAATTCATCGGCTTCGACAAAGCCCATCAAAATGTCGGCAGTCGGCGTGTTGTAGGTCATGCCGATTTTCACGGCGGCATCGTTGGTCACCGAGCGCAAAAGGCCGCATTGATAGTTCAAAAATCCGAGAGCAAGCAGCCAAATGAGGATGAACATGGTGAGGATCACGATGATCATGCCCTCTAACATGACCGCTCCTTTTTCGTTTTTCATGCGATGCCTCCCATTCCGGCCATCTGACCGATCAAAACGGCAAGCAAGAAGCCTATCACGCATAACACGATAAACAGCCGTCCGGTGTAGCCTGGCTTTCGGCCGAATGCATCGCCCAAAGCGGCGCGCGACGGCTTTTTCAGCCAGTACACCGTGCATTCGGTATCCGGATGGCGATAGGCATACCCGGTCAGCTTTGCGCGTATCTGATACGCCTTTTCGCCGACATAAAAACGATAGGTGAAATACGACCACAGCTCGTGCCCGTCGCCGGACGACCAAGAGGGCGGATATTTGACTAACAGAGCCTTGGCGAAATGGCCTTGGCTCTCTGCCTTTTCACGCCATTTTTTCTGCATAAACGGCACATAAAACATGGCGCGAAGCAGTAAAAACAGACCGGTCGCCGCACCGGCGAACAGAATGGCCGCCACAAGGCAATTGGCAAGGCTGTCGGCAAAATAGCCGGCAAATTCTTTCGGTAAAGTCAACAAAATCCCTCCTCAGGGCAAAGCGGATAAAACATCATTTTTGCGGAAAGCGCAGTGTGATCGGGAAATAACTGCCCTCAATCATGCTGACAAAGCAGACGCCGTCGGCATTGAAATACCCGGCATCCGCATACTGACAATCGATGACAAGCTTGCCGTCGGTATTCACAAAGCCCCACAGGCCATCCATGCAGACGGCGGCCATGTGTCCCGAAAAGCTTTTGGCGTTTTCATATTGCGGCTCGATGACCACCTTGCCTTTGGCATCGGCAAAGCCCCAAAGACCGGATTCTGCCCGGAAAGCAATGGCTTCGCCGCGGTAAACATCCACAGCCGTGCCGGGAATTTCCGCCGCTTTTTTGCCTTTTTGCATGTAAAGGCCATACACGCCGTTTTCGGCGGCAAGCAGCTTGCCGTCGTATACATATTCGCCGGTATCAAACAGCTTAACATCGGTAAACGCCGTGTCGGCTTCGGTGCCGTCGACGATGTTTTTCAAATGCCAAACTGCGCCTTGCTTTACGGCGGCAACCGAATCGGTGACGGCTGTGGCTTCGTCGTAGGTTTCATCCGTAAACGCGCCGCTTTCGCAGTCATAGTAGTGCCATGTGCCGTTTTCTTTTACCGGAACAAAGCGTTCGGAGGCGGCACGGCAGACGCTGTCGGTAAAGGCGGCATAGGCTTGCACGCGGCCGCTTTTGTCCACAATGGCGACGGACGATGCCACATCGTTTTCCCAGTCGCCGACCGTTTCCAAATACACCGTTCCGTCTGCGCCGACCGGGCTGATATAGCGGTAGGCGCAATCGTAGGCAAAATCGTCGCCGCTCGGCTCTAAAACGCCCCAGTATTCGCCGTCGGAAAGGGTAAAATAGCCGTCGGTGGAGAGAAGGGCGGTGGTATAGGACTTATTGCCGGTTTTGTAGGAATAGTTCAGCTGTTCGGTAAGAGCCACGAGCGTATCGCTTTTTGCACCGGCACGGGCGGCTTTGCCGCAGGTTTTATGTGCGTCGGAATACGCGCCGTTTTCCGCTTGGACGGTGATAAGAGCCTCCCAATAGGCCGCCTGCTTCGGAGCTTTGGAGACCGCCGTTTCCAAGGCGTTCTCATAGAGCTTGCGCGAAACGGCACCGGCTTCGTAGCCGTCTCGGTAGGCGGCAATCTGCGCGGCGCGGATTTCGGCGGATTCTTTGATAAACAAGGCATCTTCATAGGTTTCCGCCGCTTTTTGATAGAGCTTGTTTTCGGCATAGGCCTGTGCTTTTTCGCACAAAGCCGTAAAGTTTTTTTCGTTCGAGCGAAGCTTCCCGATTTGATTTGTCCAAGCAAACGCCGTTAATAAAATTAGGAGAACGGCGAACGGAATACGTATTTTTTTCATCGATGATCCACCTTATGTATGTTTGTCAAAACGCATTTGGCCTATCCGTTATAGGCTGATCGTGAGCAGGGCCGTTACAAACCCGAGAAAGAGAAACGGCGCAAACGGCAGACTGTCGCTTAATTTTTTCAGTTTGGTCAGCAATAAAAGCACGGCGACGACGGCCACCCAAACCATGCTGAAAAAGAGGACGCGGCAAAACAAAAACACGCCGCATTCCAGCGCAAGCGCGCTGACAAGCTTGACATCGCCCATGCCGATGCCCTGTTTGGTCAAAAAGGAGACTAACACCAAGCCAAGTCCCACGACAAGCGCGGCGATAAGGCTGCCGAAAAATTCGGTGTTTTCGCCGTTAAGCTCCCCAAAATAGGCGGCGGTGTGCGTGCCGAGGGCGACAAGCGTCATGACAAGCGGAAAGATATTCGGAATCCGCTTTTCGCGCAGATCGTTTCCGGCAGCCCCGGCCAGAAAGACAAGGGCACTGAACAGGCGAATGCCGCTATATAGGTTCAATGAGCCGTTTTTTAACACAGCGTTGACGGCACAGCCGGCGAGTATCCCGACCAGCGCAAGAAGGGCGGGCACGACGGAGACAGAGGTGTTAAAATCCGGCGAATCGGTTTCCGGCTTGCGCGCTATATGATAAAGCTTGATTTTATCGGCTGTGGCACGGTCAAGCGTTGTATACGCCGTCGCTGCCGCAAGCAGCGCGATAAAAACGGTAAGCCCGATGGTTGTAAAATTCATGAAGGATTTCCTCGTTCGGTTTTATGTTGCGGGAAAACGGAAGGCAAAAAGGATGAAACTGCAACCGGGCGCGTATTTTTGCCGTCCGATTGCAGTTTTGGGGTATTTACTCGATCGTAAAGCCGTCAACAATGGCTTTGACCTGATTGACGATCTGATCCTTAAAGCCGATGAAAAGACCGGCAAGCAGAATGACAATACCGAGGATAATCAAAATCGAGATAAAGTTGGTATCGCCTCTTTCCTCGTTTGCAAACGAATCAAGAGCCGTTGCCGCCTTTACATACGTTTTCCGAAGCCACTTATTTAGCATAGTTTTCACCTCTCTTCTTTCGGTTTCTATCACAGCAAACCAAGCGGTTTTGCGGATGTTCGTGCTTACATGGAAAAGCTCTGCATGGCCGCGGCGATGACAATGAGCATTACGCCGCAGAACATGAGCGCGATGGGCATGAGTAACGCACCGGCCGCTTTTTCGCCCTTTTGGAGCATGGTCTGCCGGCGGTGTTCCCATAATTCGGCGGATTGGCTTGCTAAAAAGATCGGCAGGTCGCCGCCGCCGCGTTCGATGCTTTGGATGAGAGCTGAGGTGAACTTTTTGATGTCCGGCGAATTGATTTCCACACCGAAATTGTAGATGGCGTCGATTTCCGGCATCCCGTTTTTCATCTCATCGCAGGATTTTTGCATGAGCGTATAGAATTCTCCCGTTTTTCCGGCGGCGGTCATTTCCCAGGCATTGCGCAGAATCACGCCGGAATTGACGATGAGGGCAAGCTTTGAGATGGCGTTCGGGAATTCGCTTTCGCAAAGCTCGGTGCGTTCGCGCACCTTTTCGCCGGTATGGTTGTAGTAGTAATACATGGTATAAACGCCGAAAACGGCGCCAATCAGCACCAAAAAGCCGGACATTCCCGCATCAAACAGACCGGCAAGCACCCAAAACAGCGCAACGCTCAAATGGCCGAACGACAGCATTTGCGCAAGGATGATGCGTGCATAAAACTCGGCGTATTGGGGCGTGTAGATAAGGCCAGCGTCATGGCGCAGCTTGTCGCCGACCGATCCTTTTAGTTTTCCGCCGCCTATGTCGATCCAACGCAAGCCGACGCAGTATGTAAACCGAAACGGAAAATCGTCGCCGGATAACGGCTCGATCATGTAGTCGTATTTGCCGCCGGAAATTAACATTCCGGCATACAGCAGCAAAAGAAAACTGCCGATGATTAAAAATAGAAGATTCATACGCTCACCTGATATTCAAAATCTTTTTGCCCCAGAAATAGGCACCGACGAAAATGCCGATGGCGATGGTCGTGACCACCACGCCGACGCCTGAGGCAAGGTTGACGGCAAAATCGGAGTTTGATACTTTTAACATCGCCACCAAAACGAGCGGCATGATGCACATGGCGTTGTATTGCAGCTTGTTGGAGGCAAGCTTGGTTTCGATTTCATCGGCAATGGCGATTTTGTCGCGGATAATGTCGCGCGTACGCCGCACCACGTTTTTGAAATCGCCGCCCAGCCGGTAGCAGTTTGCCATAACGTTGCTGAAATTCTCAATATCCTCGTTGCCGCTGCGTGCGCCGAAAGCGGAAATCATTTCCTCTAAAGTTCTTCCGTTGCCGAGACCGAGAAGAATCTCGGAAAGCTCGCGGACAATCATGTCGTTTTCGGCATATTGGTTGAGCATATCTTTTTTGGCATTGACAAACGCATCGTTCACCGTGTTTCCGGCGGCAAGCGACATAGAAAGGCTTTCCAAAAAGTCCATAAACTGCTTGCGTAAGGTTTTGTCGCGCTTTTTCTTCAAGGCGTTTCGGATCACCGGCACAAACAGGCGCGCCGCAAGAAGACCGACACCGAAAAACACGATGGCGTTGCTGATATGCGTGGCGAGCGTTGCACCGCCGTCCACCTTGAAAAGGCCGCCGTAAAAGACAAGACCGGCAAGGCCGCCAAGCGTCAGCGTCAAAAGAAACGATCCGATTTTTTCGGTGGCGTTCATATAGTAGACGCGGTAATTGAGCATACGGTTGTTGAGCGGCGAAAGGATATATTTGGCTTCGGCTGCGGTTGTTTGGCTCATGATGTATCTCCTTGTCCGAAATGGAAAAACGGTCGTTAGATTTCCGTTTTGATTCCGGCTAATTGCAGTTTGAACGTGTTTTGCATGGGATTTTCCGTCCGCACAAGGCTTCCGGAAACCTTTTCCAGGGTGCTTTTTTCGTCCTCCTTGAAGACATATAACGGATTGAGGCGGATGTGGCCGTTTTCATAGCCGACGACCTCGGTGATTTCCATGGTTTTGCGGGATTTATCGCGCAGACGCGACAGATGGATGATGATATCCACGGCTGAGGCAATCTGGCTGCGAATGGCGTCGAGCGGAAGTCCGGCTGAGCCTTGCAGCACCATGGTTTCCAAACGGCTGAGCATATCTTCGGTGGAATTGGCGTGGCCGGTCGAGAGCGAACCGTCGTGACCGGTGTTCATGGCTTGCAGCATATCGAGTGCTTCGCCGCCGCGCACTTCGCCGACGACAATGCGCTCCGGACGCATACGAAGGGAGGATTTGATCAAATCGCGGATGGTGATTTGTCCGCTTCCCGAGGTGTTGGCATTGCGCGTTTCCAAACGAACGAGGTTTTCGATGCCGACGATTTGCAGCTCGGCGGAATCCTCGATGGTGATGACGCGCTCATCCTTCGGAATGTAGTTGGAGAGGGCGTTGAGAAAGGTGGTTTTGCCCGAACCGGTACCGCCGCTGATAAAGATGTTGTATTTTGCCTTGACGAGAATGGCAAGCTTTTCGGCAATGTCCGGGGTGAGTGAGCCGTATCCGATGAGCTTTTCCATGGTCATGGGCGTT
Source organism: uncultured Eubacteriales bacterium (assembly GCA_900546385.1). GTDB lineage: Bacteria > Bacillota > Clostridia > Oscillospirales > CAG-382 > UMGS882. The sequence continues at coordinate 25,598 of URCT01000001.1, forward strand.
TTCGAGAATTTGCGGATGGTAAGGGTCGGACCGCATAGTGCCACCGGCGGCAGCACTACGTTGACACGTGAGCCGTCCGGCAGACGCGTGTCGCAGATCGGATTTGCTTGGTTGACTTCACGCCCGGCAAGACCGACAATGCGCTGAATGACATCCTCGAGCCGCTTTTGACTTTCGAACTTTCGGTCGGATTTGTACAAGCGGCCGCCGCGTTCGATGAAAATGTGCTCCGGTCCGTTGATCATGACTTCGGTCACCGCATCGTCCGACAACAGCTCATCAAGCAGTCCGAAGCCGCGGATAGAGCCGTAAATCTGATTGACGATCGAAACGCGCTTTTGGATCGGACAATACACGCTTCCCAAGCGTTCCGATACGATTTCTTCGATTTTTTCCTCAAGCTCCTTGTTGGATATGGAGGAAAGCGGCAAATTGTTGGTTACGTAGTCTCGAATCTCGGCAATCAGTGCCGATTCCTGCTCCAAATTCATGGTATCCACCCGTTTCTTGCATGAAAACTGAAATAAAGCGCGGTACTGTTACAGAACGTCGAAAACCGTGAGTCCTGCGAGAATGCGCGCGCAGGCGGCCGGACTTTGGTTTTGCACAAACGCGGCCGTGCCGGCAAGCTTCGGCACCGATTCCTCCGGGCAGACGCTGTAAGAAGTCCATTTGTTGCCGAGTACGGTCACAGATGCTTGCAGACTGTTTTCCGCCGTTTCCTCCAAAATCGTTAAAGCTTTATAGGCACGGGCGATTTTGGCGTTTGCGGAGGCCGAACCGTCGGTACACCAAATCCATTTGTCGGCCACGCGCGCCGACAAAAGCCCGTCGGCACGGAAGGAAAAATCCGCATCGACAATGATTTTATCAAACATTCCGGACGAAAGCAGCTCTTCCAAAAGCATTTCTCGGTCGTCGGCGGTCAGTTCCAACATATCCAAGGCGATTTTGGGCTGTCCGTAGAAATAAACACCGGTGGCCGGGTCTCGGTTCAAACAGCTTTCTAACTTTAATAATAGGTTGTTTTTCTTGCTCTTGAGCGCATAGATGACATCGCCGAAATCCTTGCCGTCCGCCTGAAAGAACAGATCGGCACCGCCGAAGCACGTTAAATTTAAGTACAGCGTTTTGAGCCCGGCGAGGGCATCGTGAATGGCTTTGGCCGCCGCAAGCGAGGAGGTTCCGACGCCGCCGCATGGGGAGGAGAACCATAAAAGCGACGAGTTGCCGGACTTTCCTTTGAAAACATATTGCGGATCGGCAACATCCGCATAAAGATCGAGTAACTGCCGGTAGAGCGTTTCTGCACGCTGAAATTTGCAGATGGCCTTCTGTCCCTTGATTGTTTCAACGGCACTGTCTTGCGTCAGATAGGCAAAACCGCAGCCTTTGGGCAGCTCTTTCGCCGCTATCTCAAAGGCTTCGTCCGCTAAGAATAGCTGGATCTTGTTGTCCCGAACCGCTTCGGCGGCAAAATCCGCACTCGTGAAGGAATAGACCTCCAATTCGTCGGCATATTTGTCGTTGAATACCATCACAAGACGCTGAAGATATTGTGTATCACTGTCTAAAAGTGCCAATTTGAGTTTCATGTTCTCACCTGTCGTATTCTGTCGAATTCGTAATCCGGTTAATTATAACACAATTTGTTCTTTTTGGATACACAAATTTTGAAAAAAACGGGCGGCGAAGATATTTTTACATATGAACAACAAAATCGGTTATAGAAATTCATATTTTTCCATGAAAACATAAACGAAATGTATAATCCGGGACGCAGAATCATTGAGATCGGAGCGATTGCAGGCAAAAAAGCGTCCGGAGGCTCGAAAAAGCTCCGGACGCTTTGCGGACGTTTGGCTTCCGCCCTGAGGCGGTAACGTTAATTGGCGGTAATGTTTCCTTTGCGGTCGGTGGTGATAATGGCTGTTTGCGTGGTTTGGCTTAGAATGTTGCCGTTATGATCGACAACGGTGATGTTCCAAAGCCGGTTATCGATATCCAACACCCATTTTTCCTGTTTGACCAATTGCCCGGCCGCATTGTAATAGCCGACAAGCTTATTTTGTGCGTCGAGCGTTTCGCGTTTTTTCGACGTGATGGTTTCGTCAAAATCGGCGTCCGCAGTCGAGGGAGTCGGCGTAGGCGTTGGTGTCGGCGTCGGAGTCGGCGTAGGCGTCGGTGTGGGTGTCGGCGTTTGCGTCGGCGTGGACGGCACATAGATGTAGGAGCCGCTGTTATTATCGGAAGGCGTGGGAGTCGGTGTAGGAGCCGGAGTCGGCGTGGACTTTTGCGGCGTATCCTTTTGGATAGGCGTATGGCCGCGCGTTTCTTCGGTTGCAACCCCCTTGACGAATTTCCGTTCGAATCGGTAATTGCCGTCGGATTCCTCGCGCCATTCTTCGTAAGCGACCGTTTCGCCGGTATAGACGGCTTCGCCGTTGGGCGTTCCGTCAACATAGTGGTTGGCGTATTCGCGGTAATCCTCTTCGTTAAAGCCGTCTACCACCCATTCGTCGGCCGAGAGCGTGTCGAATTCCTCGCTGACCTGTTCACTGCGGTGACCGTCCACATACAAAACGCGATGGAATTTGCCGTTGTCGTTCTTGAAGGTATACCAAGCGGTGCTTAAAACCCGGCCGGTTGACTTGCAGTCTGTGAAATCCGGCGCACCGTTTATGTAATGAGCGGCCAATTCCTCGAAGGTTTCCGCATCGTAGACATTGGCATAAATCACCCAAGAGCCGTCCGGAACTTCGGAAATGCTTTCGGAGGAAACCGGCTCGTTTTCAAGATACAAAACGCGCATGGGACTTCCGTCCGAAGCAAAGCGGATGAAATACTCGTGCTTGAGGATTCTGCCGGTCAATTCGGTGGTGTCTGTCGGCTCACCGTTCACGTATTTCACGGCATATTCGGCAAAATTCAAGTCATAGCTGGTAATGAGCCATTCCTCGTCGCCCATTGCTTTGACCGGTTCGGTGTAATCCTTCGGGTGGCCGAGCACATATAAAACGTGAGAAAGGTCGCCTGTGACCGGATCTTTTTGGAGATACAGCTTGCCGTAGGCGCCGTATTTGGTGATTTCTGTGCTTTCTTTGGTTTTGCCGGTCGGGTTGCCGTCAGCATCCCGTTCTTCTAAAGTTGCATAGAACGGATACTTGTCCCCATAGGACGAAACTTTCCAAACGGTTTCGGTTTCCTGCGGATGCCAAGCCGCACGCTCCGACGAATTGAACAGCAAGAACGCGGCGGCAGCGGCTGCGGCCACGACAATGGCGGCAAACACGCTGATAAGCACCAGTTTCTTGCGCTTTGCCTTTTGCGGCGAGGCAGGCACGCGGGCCGGTTTGTTTTTCTGCTTTTGACCGACTGGCGGAACGACACCGTTTGCCGGAACGACACCATTTGCCGGTTGTTGGCTGCCGTTGCCGTGCAGCAGTACGGTTTGTTCGGCAGGAGCCGGGTTCTGCGGCGTTGTCGGATTGTTCCGGTTAATCAACACCGTTTGCTCAGCAGGAGCCGGGGGCTGCGGCGTTGTCGGATTGTTCCGGTTGACCAATACCGTTTGTTCAGCAGCAGCCGGGTTCTGCGGTGTTGTCGGATTGTTTCGATTGACCAACACCGTTTCCTCAGAAGGAGCCGGATTCTGCGGCATAGCCGGGGTGTTCCGATTGACCAACACGGTTTGTTCGGAAGGGGAGGCCGGTGTCGACGTTTGGCTTGCGGATACCGGCGGCACGGCAGTGCGTTGCATACGCTGCAGATTTTCGAGTGCTTCGCGCAAAGCACTGGCTGACGGATAGCGTTTGTTGACATCGCTTTGGCAGGCGGTCAAGATGATTTCCGAAAAAGCCGGGCTTGCATGGATCGGCGGATCGGGAATCTCGTCTTTCATACGGCGCGCAATGGCGTTTTCGCTGTCATTGTAGCTGATTCTTGCTGGCGCCGGCGGCAGGAAGGGAATACGGCCGCCGTTCATCAGCTTATACAGCACGATGCCGAGCGAAAAGATATCCGCACGGGTATCATAGATCGAATCGCGGTAAACCTCGGGCGCCATATAATCGTAAGTGCCTTTTTTGGAGAATTCGCCGCAGGTGGCTTCAATGCGGCGCGCTACGCCGAAATCGCCGAGCTTGTAGTCGCCGTTGGGAGAGATGAAAATGTTGGAGGGCTTGACATCGCGGTGAATGATTTTGTTTTTGGCGCACATTTCGAGCGCGCGGCTGATATCGATGCCGAGCCGGATCACATCGCTTTCGGTCGGCGGATGCGCAGCATAATATTCGTTTAACGGCGTCAACAGCTCCATGCGGATATAGATATCACAGCCGATGCCATCGTCGTGATTGCGAATCTCATGGTCTTCGTAGCTGACGATGTTGGTCGTTCCCTTGAACTGCTCCATCAGCTTGAATTCGGAAGCGACGTTTTTGGCAATGTCGTGAAAATAGAACGAAACATCGTCCGCACTCATGCCGGTGGAGGAAATGTTTTTGATATGATCCCTGTTTTGCGGCACGGTGATGATTTTGAGCGCGGCTTTATATGTTCCGGAAATGTCGTTCTTTTCGATCTCATAGCATTTGCCGAACGAGCCTTCGCCGATAAAACGCTTGATATACCAAGAACCCCAAAACGGCTCAAATTTTTTGTAATACAAATCATCCATAAGTCAGTTCCCTCACAATCAAGCATTTAGATGCGCAAAGCACCGGTGCGTCTTACGTTCAAAGCGGGCAAAAAAAGTTGACGCACACGTCATTATTTGTTAATTATATCACTTTTCGGCAAAATTGTCAACCTGTCGAAGCAAAAAAATTAAGGCATAATTCTTTTACGTCCGAAAGCCACAAAAAAGCAGTCCCTTCCGGTTTTCGGAAAGGGACTGCTTTGCGGTTTCGGTTGTCAGATGTTTTAAGCGGCATCCGCTTCGGAAGCGGTATCCGCCTCGGCAGCGGCATCAGCGGCGGCTTGGTCGCCGGCATTGTCCGCATTTTCTTTTGCGGCGGCATCTTCAGCGGCGATTTCAGCCTCGAGAGCGGCTTCTTCTTCGGCAGCCTTTTCGGCTTTGGCTTCTTCTTCGGCCTGCTCTTGCGCCGCAAGCTCGGCGGCGATTTCTTCTGCCGACTTGTAAATATCGTTATAGGTTTCGACCTGCTCGGATACGACGAAATACGAAGTATTCTTTTCGGCGGAGGTCTTCTGTTGGGTGGCAAGCTTGCCGAATACGCCTAAGAGTGCCGAGCCGTCGGAGTTCCACTGTGCACCGAGGGCGTTCAATTCGCGTCCGGCGATGTTGAACACTTCATCAACGGTCATTTCGCCGTTCTGAACGCGCTTGAGGGCTTCGGTGGAGAAAATCTTGACGCATTCGTAGATCGACTTGGAATCCACATCGTCAAAGTTCAGCTGGAAGCCGAAATAAGCACTGGGTGCGGTGCCGAGGTTGGTTTCCTTGGCTTTTTCGACATAATCGGCATTTTCTTCGGTGGTATACTTGATATAGGTGTTTCCGGTGAGGAAATTGTTCATGCGATAGGTGTTTTCTGCGTCGGTATCGATGTAGGTAACAATGCCGTTTTCTTCGCGGTAATGCTTGCCGGAAATACCGTATTGCAGCAGGTTTGCCAGTTCGGAATCCGTATTGAACAGCTCGATAAGCTCAGCGGCCTTGCTCTTATGGATGGAATACGCACTCACGCACATGGCGGATTTGAAGGCTTCTTTGGCGGTTACGCGCGGAATGTCGTACAGATATGCCTGATAGCTCGTGCCGTTTTCATCGGTCCATTCGCGGTCGATGAGGTGGTCGGCGGTGACATATTCGATGGCATATTTTGCATCGGTAACGCCGTTCGCGGAGGCAACATAGCCCTTCTGACGGTAGGAGGCTGTTTTCTTTAAGTAGTCGGCATAGGCGGAATTGTTTAAGTAAACCGGATAGCTGGAGGCGGAGATTTGGGTCAATTTGGAGAGTGAGAAGAGAATTCCGTCGTAGATTTCGGCACCGGCCATTTCGGGCAGGTCGGAAATCGGGTAGTAGCCGGGTTCATTGGCTTTGATGAGGGAGAGGTAATCGCCCATGTCCTCGATCTTGCGCAAATCATGCACGGAATAATGATACTTGTCGAGAAGATCCTTGTTGAAGACCAAAAACTCGTATTTGCCTTCCATTTTGAAGTTTGCCGGAACACCGTAGGTTTTTCCGTCGATGGAGGTGGTGGAGAGAATGGTCGGATGAATGTATTTGGTAAGCACCTTGCGGTCGTATTTGATATCGATTTCGGCAAGGCGTTCGTCGTCGGCAAGCTCTAAGAATTTGTCGTAGTCATCCACCACAAAAACGTCGATCTGCGGCTCGGGAAGCGTGATGTCGTCAATGTCGAACACATAGTCGATGGCTTCGTTGAAGGTCATTTGCGAAACGTCCTTCACGACAGGCTTATCTGTTTTTGTGGTTGTGTCAGCGGCCGTATCGGCAGAAGCGTCGGCAGCCGTATCACCAGAAGCGTCGGCAGTCGTGTCGGCCGAAGCATCGGTGGAATCCGCTGCTTCGGCATCCAAAAGAGCAATCTCGTCTGCCACATAATTGATGGTAGAATCCTCGGCGGCATCAACGGCAGCCCAATATTCGTCGGGCTTCAGATAGTTGATTTTGATGAGCATCTTATATTTCGGAACGGTAATTTCGTTGATGGCCATCTGCACTTCGCGTGCAGCGGAAGGACTTGTTTCGTCCTCGGTCATAATAAACATATTGAGTGCGACAATGCCGCTTGTCTCGTTTTCGTCGTTGTTGTTCTTTTTGGCACAGCCACCGGCCGCAAAAGCGGTGAAGACCATGACGGCGGCAAGAAGAAAGGATAATACTCTCTTAGATTTCATGTGCTTACGGTTCCTCTCTGAAATGAATTCTGTTGTGAAAAAAGCAGCGGTTGATAGATAGGTATACTGCCGATATTTACTATTTTACACCAAGGAAGTTCGGATGTCAAGAAGCAACTGTTTTTTTGTTGAATCCATCCAAATGCACCTTGGAAAAACTATACATTTTGCCTAAAGCAAAAGGCTTTTACAGGGTGAAATGCTGCGGAATTCCGTTTGCATAGACCGTTTCGCATTCGCCCTTGATGAGCGGCATCAAATAATCGATGCATTGACGGGTCACGCCTTTGCCGTCGGGCGTGATAAACTCGTTCGGAACGATTTTTACGCGGTTGGCGGAAGCACTCACGTCCACATCCGTCACGCCGATTTCATACGGTGCAGAGCCGTCCGCGTTTTTGCGCACAAAGGCCATCATCCGGCCGCTCTTTCCGGAAACGGCTGCTTTGACGGCTTCACGGCCGATGAGAAGCGATTCCTCAATGTCGGTTTTGGAGGCCAAATGCGACGCACAGCGCTGCAAAACGCTAAGCTCCACCGAGCGGCATTTGCAGCCGATCTCGTCGCGGATGAGGTTTTCCAAATATTTTCCCGTGCCGGAAAGATACGCGTGTCCGAAAATATCCACCACGCCGCTCATGGCCGCTTTGGCCACATAGTCGCCGTCCTTGTTGCGGATGCCCTCGGAAACAGCCACAAGCACGAAGTTTTTGCCGGGAATATTGAGCTTGTTCATCACGTCGCTCAAAAAGCGTTCCGCGTCAAACGGCACCTCTGGCAGATAAATGAGATCGGCACCGATTCCGGCGATTTCCTTGGTTAATCCGGCTGCTGCGGTTAACCAACCGGCGTCGCGTCCCATAAGCTCCACCACCGTCACCGCCTTTTGACGGTACACGGCGCAGTCTCGGGCGATTTCCGCAAGGCTGGAGGCGATATATTTGGCCGCCGAGCCGAAGCCGGGTGTGTGATCGGTGAAGCACAGGTCGTTATCGATGGTTTTCGGCACGCCGATAAAGCGCGTCCCGGTCGGATTGACGGCCGGATGCTTGTCCCGGTAAGCCTCAAGCTTTGCCACGGCATCCATGCTGTCGTTGCCGCCGATGTAGAAGAAATAGCCGATGTTGTATGCTTCAAGCACCGCGAAAATTTTCTCGAACTGCTTTTCTTCGACCAATTTCACGCGGCAGGAGCCGAGCGCGGCCGCCGGTGTTAGGGATAAAAGCCGCAGCTCTTCGTCGCGGTTTTGAGCAAAGCGGCTGTTTAGTTCCACAAGCTCCTCGTTCATAAAGCCTTCGATGCCGTGTCGCATTCCGTAGACCCGGTCAATGGACGTGTTTTCCGCGAGACAGCCGGCAATCACACCGGCAAGCGTGGCATTGATTGCAGCGGTCGGTCCGCCCGACTGCCCGATGACGGCATTTTTTGTTTCAGTCATGTTTTTTCTCCGCTTTTGTTTTTCTTACGATTTATATTTGATTATATTTGAGACTTTTTGCGTTTTTCAGAGCTTACGGCTGCTTCCGGTGCGGTAGATCCATTTCCGGGCGATCAGGCCGACAAGCAGATAGACGATAAACGTTACCGCCACATTCACACACAACTCGGGAAGCAAAATGCTTTTGACGATCGTTCCGAAGCTTTCATTGCCGTTTTCCGTTAACAGGAAGAGACCGCCCGTGACGCTGCGCGCCAAAAAGAAGGGCAGCGACGAAACGGTTGCGGTCACGGCGTTTGCCGATGTAAAGATGCCGACGGCGGTTGACGAAAAATAGGCGCTTAAGAAGAATAGGATGGGCGACAGGTGCGTCGGCGGCGTTAAGAAGAAATCGGACAGTGCGCCGAACACGAGTGCAAGCAGCGCCGCATACCGGCGATCTTTACATACAATGCCGCTTACAAAGCAAAGTGCAAATAGCACATCCGGCACAATGCGGACAGCCTCTTTTCCGGTGTAGCCTGTATACGGGAAAACCGTTGCGGACAGCAGGAATACGAGCAAAAACAGCAGACCGAAAAACACGCGTTCCTTGACGGCTGCTGCCGAAAACGAGCTACGGTTTCTTTTCAGTTTGATTTCGCCTTTCATGTCGCCCGCCTCCTTTCAAACGCACCGCGTTTAATACGTATATTCCGGCACAACCGCAACATTTAGGAGTGCCATTTTTTCTTCGTTGACCGAAAGCTTTTCGGTGTATTCGGCAAGATGCTTGTCAAAATCCGCCGTAATGAGCTTGCTTTTGATGTTGCCGTAAACGGTTTGGTCGGCGTTGTACAGCGTTTCATCCATCGGCAGCTTATAGAGAATATGAAGTCCGTTCGCGCCGCTGCCGCCGGTTTCGCAGAGTCGGTATTCGCCAACCTCCATTTCCATGGCAGCCGTGGTGAAGGCGGAAGGAAAAGTGGTGTCGTTTGTCACGAAGAAGCCGTTTGGATAGTATTCGCTTTCGTAGCTGTCCTCGCTGTAGGCGGCTTTTAAGGTGTAAAAATCTTCACCGGCCAAAATGCGGTTGTAGACCTCTTCGGCCAAAAGGCGCTTGGCGGCGATCTCTTCCTCGGTTAAGGCAACGGCGGTGCCGTCCTCTTTGACCTTGGAAGAAAGATTGAAATAGATGTGCGTGACGATGTGATAGTTTTCCTTGAAATCGTTCTTGATCTCATCCTCGGAAATGGCGAAAATGCCGTTATCGCCATAGAAATACTTGTAGAGGTTGGCCTGCTTGACGGTAAGCTCCAAATAGCGGCGCATGGTCTTGGTGTCGGCACTGTATTTGGAAAGCTCCTCTTTTAAGGCCTCTTGCGATCCGGCTTTTTGCGCAAGCGCGTTCATCTGCTTGTCGATCGAGCTTTTCTGCTCATCGGTGAGCGAAAGCTTGTAGACCTTGTCGTGCAGATATTCGCAGATAAGCGAGCTTTTGGCGGCCTTGACGGTGACATCGTACAAAACGTCCGAAAGCGTCGTGCCTTTTTCGGCGTTGACCACCATGTCCCAGCTGCCGCCGTCGGCGACGACATCCGCATACATGGATTTTTGAATGGAAGCGAGCAGATACATGAAGTTGATGGAAACAGCTCCGCCGCCCTCCATGGATATGGCCGCCTCTTTGGCGGAATCGGCACAGCCGACAAAGGTCATAACACAAAAACACGCCAAAAGACCGGCTAAAATTCTCTTGAAAGAAGACATAGGTTCGCTTCCTTTCCGCAGTTCGTTCTTAACTAAATAATTATACCATGCTATCCGGCTTGTTTGGTGAATAAATCTTGAATATTTCCTCCAATATCGCACCGATTCCGTCTGTCGAATCCGCTTTGATGTTGTAGCACGGATTTTTGCCGAGCGAGGTCAACACCTTGCCGGGAAATTTCATGGCAAGCGCAACGGATTGCTCCTTGGTCGGCGGCGTGGACGGATACACGGCAAGCTTGCCGTTTTTGTACTCGATGCGCACAAGACCGATGGCGGATGCACGCGCACGGATCGAGGCGATGGTAAGAAGATTGCGCGTTTCTTTCGGGATCTCGCCGTAACGGTCGGTCAGCTCGTCAGCCACATCGTCGGCGTCGGCCTTGGTTTTGATTTCGGAAATGCGCTTGTACATTTCGATTCGTCCGGACGGACGCTTGATGTAGCGTTCGGGAATAAACGCGCTGATGCCGAGATCGACCGTGCATTCGGGCGTTTCCTTGACGGCTTCGCCTTTTTCTTCGAGGACGGCCTGTTCGAGGATCTTCACAAACAGCTCGTAGCCGACCGCCTCCATGTGGCCCGACTGTTCCGCACCCAAAAGATTGCCTGCACCGCGGATCTCAAGGTCGCGCATGGCGATTTTGAAGCCCGAACCGAATTCGGTGAATTCCTTGATGGCGACAAGCCGCTTTTGGGCGATTTCGTTGAGCAGGCTTTCCGGCTTGTAGGTTAAGTATGCAAACGCCCGACGGTTGGAGCGTCCCACGCGGCCGCGGATCTGATGAAGCTGGGCAAGTCCCATGCGGTCGGCATCCTCGATGATGAGCGTGTTGGCGTTGGGCACATCCACGCCGGTTTCGATGATGGTGGTGCACACAAGCACATCGATTTTTCCTTCGGTCATGTCGTACCAAATCGAGGAGATTTCCTCTTTATCCATCTGCCCGTGCGCCACGGCCACATTCGCTTCCGGAACGGCTTCCTTGATATGTGCCGCTACGGTCATAATGTCCTCGACCTTGTTGTGCAGATAGAACACCTGACCGCCGCGCCGAAGCTCTTTTTTGATGGCTTCATGCAGAATTGTGCGGTCGTATTCGAGCACATACGTCTGCACCGGATACCGGTCGACCGGTGCTTCCTCAAGCACCGACATATCGCGGATGCCTACCAGCGCCATGTTGAAGGTGCGCGGAATGGGCGTTGCGGTGAGCGTCAGCACATCCACCTGCTTTGCCATTTCTTTGAGCCGCTCCTTGTGCGCCACGCCGAAACGCTGTTCTTCGTCCACAATGAGCAGCCCCAAGTCCTTGAATTTCACGTTTTTGCCGAGCAGCTTGTGCGTGCCGACCACAATGTCGGCTTCGCCGTTTTCCAATTTTTGCAGCACAAGTTTTGCGTTTTTGGGCGTCACATAGCGCGACAGCATTTCGATGCGAAGCGGAAAGCCGTGCATACGTGAGCAGAATGTGCGGAAATGCTGAAACGCCAAAATCGTGGTCGGCACAAGAACCGCCACCTGCTTGCCGTCCATGACCGCCTTGAACGCGGCACGCAAGGCCACCTCGGTTTTGCCGAAGCCCACATCGCCGCAAAGGAGTCTGTCCATCGGACACGGCTTTTCCATATCTTTTTTGATTTCGCGTACCGCCTGCAATTGCCCGTCGGTCTCCTCGTATTCGAAGCCGGCTTCAAATTCGCGCTGCCATTCGGTGTCGGGCGAAAAGGCATAGCCCGGACGGCGGCTGCGTTCGGCATACAGCGCGATTAACTCCTTGGCCATGTCCTTGGCGGCCTTTTTGGCGCGTGTTTTCTTTTTGATCCAGTCGCTGCCGCCCATTTTGGAAAGCACGACGTTGTCGCCCTTGCCGGAATATTTGGAGACCTTGTCAAGACCGTCGCACGGCACATAGAGTTGGTCTTTTCCGGCATATTTGATGGTGATGTAGTCGCGCGTCACGCCTGCCACCGTCAGCGTTTTGATGCCCATATACTGTCCGACGCCGTGCAGCTCATGCACCACATAATCGCCCTCGGTAAGCTCCAAATAGGAAAGAATCTTCTTTTTGGCGGATTTTTTTGCTTTTTCGTTTGTCTTGACGGCGCGTGCCGATGCTTCTTGCGTGGAGGTGCTTTCGCAAAGGAAGGCAAAGCCGGTTTTGATTAGCTCAAAGCCGACATATTCTTCGCTCATATCGTCCTTGGGCATGAGATAGACATGGTTCTTGGAAAGCTCCGCGCACGGCATACCGCCGGAAACGACAGCGCTTATGCCGTGAGCGGCAAGCATATCGTAAAGCTCGGACGCGTGCGCCTTTCCGCGGACGCACAAAACCGTCCGACAGCCGCTTTTTAAGTATCCGGCGAGGTCGTCGCACAGAATATCGATGCCCGATTCGATGCTCACGGTCTGCCGGGAGGAGAATTCGAACAGTCCCGAAATTTCAAAATCCGGCGTGCCGGTGAACGGATCGGTCACGGCAGACGGGCGTTTGGTGAGAAGGTATTTCAGATCCTCGTAGTTTTTGCACCAAACACCGTCCGCAAGGCTCATTTCTCCGGCGGAGGCAAGGTCGGTGAGTGTTTCGTGCAGCTGGTATAAAAACGCATTTAGCCGCTCCTTGACGCGCGGATAGTCGCACACCACGCATAAGCCGCGCGCATAATCGAACAAGGTGGTAAAGTCGTCGTACAGATAGGGCAAATATTTGTCGGCGGCGGCAAAATCGGCGTTTTTATAAGCGATGCGCTCGGCCGAGAGCTTTTCGGCAAGCGTTTGATTTTTTTTGCGCAAGGCAGAAGTGATAAGCGCATCGATTTTTTCTTCGATAAGGGTGTATTTTTCGGGCGGAATCACCGTTTCGCGCACGGGCGTGACGGCAAACTCCGTCACATTTTCGGTGCGGCGCTGGGTCATGGTGTCAAAAAAGCCGGCCGCGTCGATTTCATCGCCGAAAAATTCCAAACGGAGCGGATAGTCGTTATCCGGCACAAAAATATCGAGAATATCGCCGCGAAGCGAATACTGCCCGGCACCTTCGACGGTGTCGACGCGCACATAGCCGTATTCGTCAAGCGTCTTGACGAGCGCGGCGACCGGAACGGTGTCGCCGATTTTCAAAGCTTTTCCTTTGCGCAGGTATTCCGCGGGCGGCAGCAGCGCAAGAGCCGCCTCCGGCACGGCAAGCACCGCGTCGCATTCGCCCGAAACAAGCGCGCGTAACACCTTTAAGCGTTCGTATTCCCATTCCTTCGAAAGCGCACCGACGTTATAAAAATTGAAGTCCCGCGCCGGAAACACATACACGTTTTCCAAAAACGCAGACAGTTTGCTTCGCATGGAATAGGCGGTCTTTTCGTCCGGAACGAGAATGAGCGGCGTTTTTTTGCCGTCTTCGCCCGTTAAAAAGGCACTTTCGGCGGCAAGAGAGGCGCATAACACGTTGCGCGCGCCGTCGGAAAGGCCGGTGATGAGCGAGGGTCCTTGCGAAAAACGGCTGCCGCCGGAAATGAATTTATAAAGCGTGTTGTAGAGCTGCTTGTATTCGCTTTCGGAGCGAATCACTTCGCATAACATCTCTGAAATGCCGATTGCTGCCATGATTTACCTCCTGCGGTAAAAATTTCCGGATTTCGCTTGACCAAGCGCACCGAAATTGGGTATAATACTATCATATAAGAAAGGATGTGCCAAACAACATGAAAAAAATCGCGTTTTTCGATACAAAGCCGTATGACCGCACGTATTTTGACAAGTACGGCAAAAATTACGAAATCACGTACTTTGAAGAAAAGCTCAACCACCATACCGCCAAAATCACGGAAGGCTTTGACGGCGTTTGCGCGTTTGTCAATTCCAACATAAACAAAATGGCCATCGAGCGTATGCACGAGCGCGGTGTGCAGATTCTTGCCATGCGCTGTGCCGGTTTCAGCAATGTGGATATTGCCGCCGCTGCCGGGAAGCTTGCCGTTGTGCGCGTTCCGGCTTATTCGCCGCACGCGGTCGCCGAACACGCGCTTGCGCTTCTTTTGGCTCTCAACCGCCGCATTTACCGTGCGTATATCCGCACGCGCGACTTCAATTTCAACATCAACGGCCTTACCGGCATCGATTTATACGGCAAGACTGCCGGCATCATCGGCACGGGAAAAATCGGCCGCACGTTTATCGATTTGTGCCGCGGTCTCGGCATGAAGGTCATCGCGTATGACCCATATCCGGCCGAAGGAAGCGGCATCGAGTATGTGTCGCTCGACACGCTGTTTCGCGAAAGCGACGTAATTTCGCTCCATTGTCCTCTGACCGAATCGAGCTATCACATCATCGACCGTGAAGCTCTCGGAAAAATGAAGGACGGCGCGTTTCTTCTCAACACCTCGCGCGGTGCGCTTGTGGACAGTGAGGCACTTCTTGAAGTGCTGACTGCCGGGAAATTACGCGGTGCGGCACTCGACGTGTACGAGGAAGAAGCCAATCTGTTTTACGAAGATATGTCCGACAAAATCATCAAGGACGATACGCTTGCGCTGCTTGTCAGCCGCCCGAACGTGCTTATCACGTCCCACCAAGCGTTTTTGACCGAGGAAGCGCTTGACAACATTGCAAGCGTCACCATTCAGAATTTTGACGAATTCTTTGCCGGAAAGCCGCTTACCAACGAGATTAAGCTCAAATAGCCGAAAACACCTTTGGGGACTGCCGCAAGCGACAGTCCCTGTATACGTTTGAGACTTCATTCAATTCGATTAAAAAAGGGCTTTTGCGCAAAATGCAAAGCCCTTTTTTGTGTGTCTGTCACGCAAGCTGTTTAAGCTCTATGAACAACCGGAAGAACCGGTAAAAATCAAACCGCTCTGGTTACTTTGTTGGAACGGAGGCAGCGAGAGCATACGTTGACCGTCTTGTGCGTACCGTTGTCAACAATCTTGACACGTCTGATGTTGGGTTTCCAGGCCCGGTTGGTCTTTCTGTGAGAGTGCGATACGTTGCAGCCGAAGGTAACGCCCTTTCCGCAGATTTCACATTTTGCCATTGTTTACACCTCCTAAGTGCTTGATGAACTTGAATGATCGCTTAAATCAAAATCCTGTCATCGTACAGGACAGCAAGGATTATTATAGCACCGCACGTTACAAATTGCAAGTGTTTTTTTGCAATTTTTACGATTTTTTTCGGCATTTATAAAAAGTTTACATTTTTAACCTCCCGAAACGCACCTTATACACGGAGCGTATCGGCTTCATCGGGCTTCGGTTCGACGATTTTTTTGTTCTGTATCACGAAATGCCGGTTGCACACGGCAAGTGCGGCTTTTTTGTGCGTCACGATGATGCAGGTGCGGTTGGCAAGTGCCTTAAGATTGGTCAAAAGCTTTGCCTCGGTGGCTTCATCGAGAGCACTGGTGGCTTCGTCCAGCAACAGAATCGGCGCGTCCGAAAGCAGTGCTCTTGCAAACGACAGACGCTGAATCTGCCCTTCGGAAAGCCCCACGCCGTTTTCGCCGATGACCGAATCAAGCTTATCCGGCAGAAGCTCCACAAACTCTTTGGCACAGGCGCAGCTTAACGCCTTGTCGATCTGTTCTTCCGAAACATCGCCCTTTGCCATAAACAGCAAATTGTCGCGCAAGGAACCCGAAAACAGCATATTGCCCTGCGGCACATACGCAAACAGCGAACGGGTCGCGGCACTTAACGGAAGCTCGCCGTCCGCCAAAACGGCGGCAGCTCTTCCGGCTTCGATCGGATAAATGTCGAGAAGCACCTTAAACAGCGTGCTTTTGCCGATGCCGGACATACCGGTGATGGAGACGAAATCGCCTTTATGGATCACACACGAGCAGTTTTCAAACACAGCCTTGTCCGCGTCGTACCGAAACGTAACGCCATGCACTTCAAGGCTTTTTAAGCGTGCATAGGTTTCGGCGGCATCGACGGCGTTTTCGCCTAACGAATCCTCCGGAAGCTCTTCGATTTCCATGAGCCGTTCCGCCGAGGAAAGTGCGGCGTAATAGCGCGGCATGATGCCGGTCATGTTGGCAAACGGCTGCTGTACCTGCCCGACAAGCTGGTTGAGTGCTGTCAGCGTTCCGAAATCCATGGTTCCGGAAAACAGACAAAACGCTCCATAGCCGATGGCAAACAGATGTCCCATGCGCACGACCACCGTTGTGCCCAAAAGGGAGAGGGTGCTGATAAGCGAACGCTTCATACGCAGCTTGTAATGCTCGTTCATGAGATGATCGGATTTTTTGACGGCATTTTTTTCGCCGACAAACGATTTGATCACCATCAGGTTTTCAAAAATTTCCTGCCAGAACGACCGCATCCGGCCGTCGGCCTGCTGCATGGCGGCATGGTATTTCTGCACCAAGCCCTTGAACAGACGGGCGAAGAGGAAGATCAACACGCCGCCGGCACCGAACACTGCGGCAAATAACGGATTTAAGCGGATAAGCACCGCCATTGCGCACAAAAGCCGCACACTCATCATCACAACATTCGGAATGATGGTGGCTGCCGCGTCGGAGATAACACCGACATCGCCGGAAAGGCGATTGACCAAGTCGCCGGTGTGATGTGAGCGTAAGCTTGCATATCGCCGGGACAGCATGCTTTCAAATACACGGGAGCGAAAGAGGATCTCCAAACGGCCCTTGCTGCGTTCGGTCATATAGCGCATGAGCGCATGAATGCCCAAAAGCGACAGCGCAACGAACAAATAAATGATCAAAAACCGAATCAAACGCTCACGGTTTCCGCGCGTGGCGCCGTTGATGATCTCACGCGTGAACAAGGCTGTTACCGTGCCGAATACCGCCCAGATTCCCTCACCGAAAATGATGAAAAGAATGCCGGAAAGCTCGGGACGGGCAACCTTGAAAATCCATTCAAGCGTTTTTCGCTTGGCAGCCTTGTCACGCTTTTTTCGGATATCGGACGGTGTGGGCTCTCTGTCCGGCCTGCCGAAATCTTTCATGCTTTTTCCTCTGCATCCGTCGGCTGTCCGGCGTCGGCAGTATCGGTGATCACCACCGTCGTCTCGGCGTTTTCCGAATCTTTTTCATTCTTTTTCTTGCCGAACAGGCCTCTGATTTTTTGGATGATATCGGGGGCTTTGTCGAGTGCGGCATCCAGACCGTTCACGGCTCCCAGCATGGCGTTGCCGAAATAGCCGGTATTTTCGCCGATATTGAGCAGTCTCGTTTCGCCGTCCGCCGTGATGACCAAAAAAGCGACCGGTGTGACCGTAACGGCTGTTCCGCCGCCACCGCCGAAATTGTCGGTGACGACCTTTTCGGTCTGCTCTTTCCGACGGTCCTTTTTTGCACCGTATTCGCCGCCGCCGAGAGCTGCACCGACCGAAACGCGCGAAACCGGGATAATGGTCACACCTTCGATGAGGGTAATCGGCTCTCCGATTACGGTCTTGGTATCGGCAATGCTTTTGACCTTATCGATGGTTTCTTTGATAACTTCACTCATCGGTTGTTTTTCCTGCATGATAGACATCCTTTCTTTGCCGGCCTTCGAAAGCCGGCTTTATACGTTCTTTTTTACGGCAAGATAGGTTTTGGCGGCGTCAAAGGCCACACGCGTTAAAACCCATGCCCGGAAATTCAATTCGATATCCGCATCCATTTGTGCCGCTTCCGCCTGAAAATCCGCATATACGCCGATTTTGGCAGCCGTCGTGTCCAAGCGTTCAAAGCGGTCGCTTGTTTGCAAAAGCAAGGCAAGAGCCGTGTTCATGTGACCGAATAGCAGGGCCGTTTCGGAAGATTCTGTGCCTGCCGCGGTGAGTACCAACCGCCGGATGCGGATGCGTCCGTCGCCCGAAAGAAGCGTGAACGCTTCGGCAAGAAAAGCGGTTATCTTGCCGAGAAGAGCCGGAATATCCGTCTTTTCCTGCGGTTTTTGGGAGGTTTTCGCCGGTGATTTTTTGTGCGCATCGGCTTTTTTGGCTTTTGCGCTTTTTTGCGGCTTTTCGGGTGCTTCGCCGAATAAGCCGAACGTTTGGGTGTAGCGGAGGATCTTCGGCTTTTTGGGCTTTTGCCGCCATGCGGCGCGCCACGCGGCAAGCTTTGTGATATTCGGATAGAAAACGCCGACGCGTGCCAAAACCTCGACCGCGCCGTCCGCATGAACGCGAAGACGAAAGCCAATGCGTGCGCACAAAAGCAGCACGACGAGCACAAGCACGGCAAGAAGAGCGAAAAGCAGGATCTTTCCGCAGACGAGCAGCGCACCAAGAATCGCTTTTCCCATGCTTCCGCCTCCTTTTGCCCGATACATCCGATATTCCTTATTATTGTACCACAGTTTGCCTTTTGTTGCAAGTGTTTTTGTGAAGTTTTTGCCGCGAATCGGGCGAGAGAAAAGAATGCGTCGGCTGCGCGCAAAAAATCCCTTGCGATTTTTTGTCGCAAGGGATTGTGTGTCGAAAAGCGCAAAGCTGTTTTATCTCTGCACGCGTCCGGAACCGCCCGATTTCAAAAGGTTTTCGACCTCGGCAACCGTCACCATGTTGTAGTCGCCCTCAATGGTGTGCTTGAGCGCAGAAGCGGCTACGGCAAACTCAATGGCACTCTGCGTGTCTTTGCCGGTGAGCAGCGAATAGATAAGACCCGCACCGAACGAATCGCCGCCGCCGACGCGGTCAACGATGTGCAGATCGTATTTCTTGGAGAAGCAATAGTTTTCGCCGTCGTATAACATGGCCGCCCAACGGTTGTCGTTGGCGGAAATGCTTTCGCGAAGCGTGATGGCTACCTTTTCAAAGCCGAATCTGTCCATGAGCTGTTTGGCAACGCTCTTGTAGGATTCATGGTTGACAACGCCCTTTTCCACGTCCGTGTTTTCCGCTTTGATGCCGAACACGTCGCCGGCGTCCTCTTCGTTGGCGATGCAGACGTTGACATACGGCATAAGCTCGGCCATGACCTTGCCGGCCTTTTCGCGCGTCCACAGTTTCTTACGGTAGTTGAGGTCGCAGCTGACCTTGATGCCCTTGGCTTTGCAGACCTTGAGTGCATCGAGTACGATCTCGGCCACATTGTCGCCGAGTGCCGGCGTGATGCCCGTGAAATGGAACCAATCCGCACCGTCCAAAATCTTTTCCCAGTCGAAATCCGAACGCTCGGCAAGCGCGATGGCCGAATAGGCTCTGTCGTAAATGACCTTCGACGGACGCACCGATGCGCCCTTTTCGATGTAATAAATGCCCATACGGTCGCCGCCGCGCGTCACGCACGAGGTGTCCACGCCGAAATAGCGCAGCGAATTTTCCGCCATTTGGCCGATTTCATGCTTCGGGAATTTGGAAACATAGGCCGAATCGAGGCCGAAGTTCGCAAGAGAAACCGAGACGTTCGCCTCACCGCCGCCAAAGGTGGCTTCAAAGGTGTCAGCCTGCAAAAAGCGTGTGTAGAGGTTCGGCTGCAAACGAAGCATTAACTCGCCGAAGCAAACGGTTCTGAAATTCTTTTCCATGAGAGTTCTGTCCTTTCTGTGATTGACTTTTCCGCTTTCGCCGGATCACTGTGGCAAAAAGCCGAAAATGCACCTTGCAAAGTTCCGGGAAATACGATATAATAGATCGTGATTATTGTACCATGCTTTCGGACGCGTGTCAACGATTGCAGGGGAAAATAATCGGATTATACAAATTTCGGAGATTTTTTATGGTGAATATCACATTTTTGTATTTGGGAACTCCCACCGAACGTTTTTATCGCGAGGCCTTGGACGAATACGAGAAGCGTTTGGGGCGTTTCTGCCGCTTTACCGAAAAGTGCCTAAAGCCGGAGCCGCTTTCATCCGCGCCGAGCGAAAAAGAGATTTTACGCGCGCTTGCCGCCGAAAAAGCGAAAATCACGGCCGCTTTCCCAAAAGGATCGTATAAAATCGCACTGTGCATTGAAGGGAAAACGTTATCCTCCGAGGAGCTTGCCGAAACGATGGAAAAGCTGTCCGAAAAAGGCGTTTCCGACATCGTTTTTGTGATCGGCAGCTCGTATGGCCTTGACGAATCCTTAAAAAAGGAATGCGATTTGCGGCTTTCCATGTCGCGCATGACCTTTGCGCATTCGCTGGCCGGGGTGATGCTTGTGGAACAGATTTACCGGGCGTTTTGCATCCAAAACGGCGATAAATATCATAAGTAGGATTTTAGCGTTTGCTTCCGGCGGCATCGGCTTCGGACGGGGTGTCAAAATGCGTGCGCAGCTTTTCAATCGCACCCGATTCGAGCCGCGAGACATACGAACGCGAAATGCCGAGCGTCTGCGCCACCTCACGCTGGGTGACCGGCTTTGTGCCGCATAATCCATAGCGCAGCACGAGAATCTGCTTTTCGGTGGGCGTTAAAACCGAAGCGATGCCCTTCATCATTTTTTCGATTTTGATTTTTAAGTCGATCTGTTCGGCAATGTCGTCCTCGGTGCAGATGATGTCCATGTAGGTTAACGGATTGCCGTCCTTATCGGTTTCGACGGCATCGCCGAGCGAGCATTCGAGTGCCCTTTTTTTCTGTGAGCGGAAAAACATGAGAATCTCGTTTTGCAGGCATTTTCCGGCGTAGGTGGCAAAGCGCGTGCCGCTTTCGGGATGAAACGAATCGATGGCTTTGATAAGGCCGATGGTGCCGATGGAGATTAAATCATCGCTGTCACAGCCGGAAAAGCTGTATTTTTTGGCAATGTGCGCCACAAGCCGCAGATTGCGTTCGATGAGAATTTTGCGTGCTTCGGCATCTCCGTTTTTGCACTTTTCGAAATATTGCTTTTCCTCGTCTTTGTTCAGCGGCGGCGGAAAATTGGCACCGTGCGACAGCTTCAGAAACAAAAACAGCATATTGGCGAGTATTCCAAACATACAATCCCTCCGTTTTTTCGGTTTTTGCCCGTTTACTGTATCTTATGCGCGAAAAAAGCGAAATGACCTTCATGTTCTGCTTTTTTTGTGCATACGGTGAAAGTGACAAAACTGCGAAAGGACGGATTTTTTTGATCATCTATACCGTAAAGCCCGGAGATACCGTCACAAGCCTTGCCGCCGCATACGGTCTTGACGTGTCTGCCGTAATAAACGATAACGGCCTTCCGCCGGACGGGCAGCTTGTGGTCGGCCAAAGCCTTGCGCTGTTGTTTCCGGAGGAGGTGTATACGGCCTCCGGCGGCGAAAGCGTTGGGGAGGTTGCCGGTCGTTTCGAAACGACCGAACGGGCGCTTTACCGCAACAACTATTTTCTTGGCGGCCGGCCGACGCTTGCGACCGGCGACCGCGTGGTCATCCGCTATGAGATCGAGCCGCAGCGTCCGGCGTTCCTCGGCGGCTATGCGTATGATTTTATCGATCAGAGCTTGCTTGAAGCGGTGATCAGCTACATGACCTACCTCATGCCGTTCACCTATGGCTTTTCGGCAGACGGAGAGCTTGTCATGCCGAACGACGCGCGCCTTATCGAGACCGCCGTGCGTTACGGCACAAAGCCGCTTATGCATTTATCCACACTCACGCCGGACGGCTATTTCAGCAACGAAGCGGCGCACGCGCTTTTCGCAAGTCCGGAGGCCATCCGCCGCCTGCAGCAGAACATTTTGGAGAACATCCGCGCCAAGGGCTATGTCGGCTTAGACGTGGATTTTGAATATCTGTTTGCCGAGGATAAGGACGCCTATGCGTCGTTTATTGCCGGAACGACGGCACTGTTGAACGAAAACGGCTATATCTGCGTGGTGGCACTGCCGCCCAAAACGTCGGATAATCAGACCGGGCTTTTGTATGAAGGAATCGACTATGCCGCGCTCGGCGAAGCGGCCAATTACAGCTTTCTCATGACGTATGAATGGGGCTACCGGTTAGGCCCGCCCATGGCGGTCGCGCCCATCGGTTCGGTGCGGCGCGTGGTGGAATATGCCCAAAGCCGCATCCCGGCAGAAAAGCTGATTCTCGGCATTTCCAACTATGGCTACGATTGGACGCTGCCGTATGTGCGCGGCGAAAGCGTTGCGCCGTCGCTCTCAACGGTCGAAGCGGTGAATTTGGCGCGGGAAAAGCGTGCGGAGATTCTGTTTGACGAAGCGGCACAGTCCCCGTATTTCTATTATACCGACGAGGACGGACGCGAACACGTGGTGTGGTTTGAGGACGCGCGCAGCTATGAAGGCAAGGTGAATCTGATCCGTGAATACGGCCTTGTCGGCGGCTTTATCTGGGATCTCATGCGAAAGAATCCGCAGGGCTTTGTCACGTTAAATGCGTTGCTTGCCGTGGAATAATTGCCGATTTTTTCAAAACTTTTGGTTTTTTCTTGACTTTTTCCGCATTTCTCTCTATAATGAAAGGTATCAATTCAGAGAGGCGGCAAATCTATGCTTTCATCATTTCTTCTCATCGGGCAGTCCAATATGTCCGGACGCGGCATTCTGAATGCCGACAACCGCATTTTTGATGCGCGTATTCTCCGTCTTGTCAACGGCCGATGGCAGACCATGTGGGAACCGCTTTCGGCCGACCGCGTGTTTGCAGGAGCCAGCCTTGCGCCGGCGTTTGCACTTGAATTTGTGAAAAGGACAGGCGAACAGGTCGGCTTGATTCCGGCCTCCGACGGCGGTTCATCCATCGACGAATGGCAGCCGGGCGAGGCGTTATATGACCATGCTGTAAGCGAAGCGCGGCTTGCCATGCGCATAAGCGACATCAAGGCCGTTTTGTGGCACCAGGGCGAAGCCGACTGCAATCCGGCGCGTGCGGCTGTCTATGCGCCCAAGTTCTTGCATATGTTCCGCACGCTGAAAAAGGATTTGCAGCTGCCGGATATCCGCATCTATGTCGGCGGACTCGGCGATTATCTGCCCAAATGTGAGTTTGATCCGAACCTTGCGCATTACGACGGCATCAACACGGTTTTTCGCACGCTTGCCGCCGAAAACGACGATATCCGCTATGTGAGCGCCGAAGGGCTGACGTCGAACGACGACCATCTGCACTTTAACACCGAATCGCTCCGTGAATTCGGCAAACGGTATTTTGCGGCGTTTGCAGCCGATACGCCGGAGCTTGCAAAAGGAACGGACGCGGCACGTTCTGCGGCTTCCGACGATGAGAAGCTTTCGGAGATGAAAGCCAAAAAGGAGCGCGGCGAGATTTCCGCGAAAGAGTACGACGCGTTTGTTCACGCTTATATCGCCAAATTATAAAAGATAGCCTCGTTCGTTTTGCTGCAAGACATACGGAACGAGGCTTTTTTGTCGGCAAAAACAGAATCGTGCAAGGAATGTATTGAAACGCGTGCCGAAAAAAGCTATAATGAAAGAAAAAATCGGAGGAATGTATATGTCCGGAAAAATCGTACTCATCACGGGTGCCACAAGCGGTTATGGGATGGCAACCGCAAAGCTGTTCAAGGAAAAAGGCGATACCGTTATCATCGCGTCGCGTAATGCCGAAAAGGTGCGGAAAGCCGTCGAAGAAAACGGCTTTGCCGACGGCCTTACGCTTGATGTGACAGACTATACCGCGTGGTTGGAATGCAAGAAGCACGTGTTGGAAAAATACGGCCGAATCGACGTGCTTGTCAACAACGCCGGCGGCGGTCTTCGTATCCGCGAAACGGCGGAGCAAACCAAAGAGGATATTGACGCTATCATCGCGCTCAACTTAAACAGCGTGATTTATGGCTCGCGTGTTTTTGCCGAAGTCATGAAACAGCAGAAAAACGGCATCATCATCAACATTTCTTCGGTCTGTGCCAAGCACGCCTGGGGCGGTTGGAGCGTATACGCCGCCGCAAAGGCCGGTGTTTTGGCGTTCACCAAGGGACTTTATGTCGAGCTTCAGAAATATGGCGTTCGGGCGACCTGCTTGATTCCGGCTTCTGCAAGCACCGGCTTCCAAAGTGCGGCACAGCTTGCCGAAACAAACGATTCCCTGTCGGTCGATGATATTGCCTCGGCGGTATATTACGCAGCAAGTCTGCCGGAACGCGCCGTGGTCGAGGAAATGACGGTCTGGGGAACCAGTCAGGTTGTGGAGCCGTTATAGAGATGAACCGAATCAACGTTTTTAACGAAATTGTCGCATACATCGAAGCCCATTTGGATATGGCCATCGACATCGGTGTTCTTGCACGCAAGTGCGGCCTTTCGGTGTATGAGTTCCGGCGCATTTTCTCGTTTGCCGCCGGAATTCCGGTAAACGAATATATCCGCAAACGCCGCCTGTCGCGTGCCGGGGAGGTGTTGCGCGGAGACACTTCGGTTACCGCGCTTGCCGCCAAATACGGCTATGACGCGCCGTCGTCCTTTTCACGCGCGTTCAAGGAGTTTCACGGCGTTTCGCCGGTCGAAGCCGCCAAAGGCGACTGTGCGCTCGTGCTGTTTTCGCCGCTCGGGTTTGAAGCCAAGGTGTGCGGCGGCACGCAGAGTGCCTATCGGTTAAAGAAGGATACGGCTTTTACGGTATGCGGCTTGTCGCAGGTTTCCGAAATCACCGACTCGGAGTGCTGTGAGGACGCGTGGAGCGCGTTTTATGCAAGCGATTCTGCCGATGAGCTGTTGAAGGCCTGCAAAAATCAGCTGTATGCCGTATACGAAAACGGAGAAAACAGCGTTCGGTGCCTTATCGGCGCACGCGGCTATGCCGAAAATCCGTTGCTTTCGCACGTTCGCGTTCCGGAAGCCTTGTGGATGTGCTTTTCCTTTCACGGAAGCGAGGACAGAAAGGTCAACGAATTCTACAAAACGCTGTTTGACTGCCTTGCGAGCAGCCGCTACGAAAAGGATGAAGCACTTCCGAACATCGAAATCTTCCCGGAAAATATGGACGACGAGAACTTTGAATGGGAAATTCGCATTGCCGTAAAGGAAAGAGAGGGCTAAAGATGCACGAAATTTTCATAGAGGCGGAAAGCTTTCGGACGCTTGGCGGTTGGGCGGTCGATCAACAGTCTATGCAGACGCTGCATTCCTCCTATATTTTGGCGCACGGCCTCGGCGTGCCGGTGGCCGACGCGGTGACGGAGTTTTCCGTCGATGTGCCCGGCGAATATTCTGTTTGGGCGTTGACACGCGATTGGACGGCGGCGTGGAATGCGCCGGACAGTGCCGGGAAATTTGAACTGCTTGCCGACGGACAAGCCTTGCCGACACTTCTCGGCACTGACGGCGCGGCATGGGATTGGCAGCTTGCCGGAAACTGCTTTTTCGAAAAAGGAACGCACACGCTTGCCTTACACGATTTAACCGGCTTTGACGGCCGATGCGACGCGATTTATCTTTCCGACAGCCCGGAAAAACCGGACGCGGCTGACGTGATCCGCACGCGGCTCGGCAGAAACGAGATTTGCGCGTGCGACACCGTTTATGACCTTATCGTGGTTGGCGGCGGTGTTGCCGGCGTCTGCATGGCGCTTTCCGTTTTCCGAAGCGGCGTGAATGCGTTGCTCATCCACGACCGCGGTGTGCTTGGCGGCTGCAACAGCTCGGAGGTCCGCGTGTGCATGGGCGGCAGGATCAACCTTGCGCCGTATGAAAACCTCGGCAACGTGGTAAAAGAGATCGCGCCGGTTTCGGGACATCCGACCATTTTTGACGCGGCGCACTATGACGACCGCAAGCGGTTTGCCTTTGACGATGGCGACTATGACAAGAATATCCGCTTCAACAAGAGCGTGACCGGCGTTGAAATGGACGGCAAACGCCTTTGCGCCGTCATCTGCACCGACGTTCTCACGGGCGAAAAGACCAAATATAAAGCAAAGCTGTTTGCGGACTGTTCGGGAGACGCGGTTTTGTCCCGTCTTGCAGGAGCAGAGGTCATGTACGGCAGGGAAGCGCAAAGCGTTTTCGGCGAAAGCCTTGCTCCCAAAGAACACCAAAAGCTTGTGATGGGACATTCGATTCGCTGGTACACGGAAAAGACCGACGCGCCGAGCGATTTTCCGGACATCGGTTGGGGACTTGCTTTAGACGATACCACCTATTTGAACGTCTATAACGGCGATTGGGAGCAGGAGACCGGCTTTGCGCGCGACATGGCGGACGATATCGAATATATCCGCGATTATGGCTTACGCGCCATCTATTCCAACTGGTCGTATCAGAAGAACCATTGCAAAAATAAAGCGGATTTTGCGTGCTATCGGTTAAAGTGGGCGTCGGCACTCGGCGGCAAGCGCGAAAGCTATCGCGTGGTCGGCGACTATGTGTTGACGCAAAGGGACATCGAAGAAAAAATTTATCACGAGGACGGCACGGCGTGCCTTTCGTGGAGTATCGATATGCATTTTCCCGAGCCGGATAATGCCGCCGCCTTCGGCGAAGCCTTCCGCTCGTTTGCCTATCACCGCGGCATTGTTTCGCCGTATCCGGTCCCGTACCGATGCCTTTATTCACGCGACGTGGAAAATTTATTTTTAGGCGGACGAACTGTCAGCACCAGCCATGTGGCGTTTTCTTCCGTACGCGTCATGCGCACGCTTGGAATGCTCGGCGAGGTCGTCGGCCTTGCCGCCGGAATCTGCCGTGAAAAGGCTTGTCTGCCGCGTGAGGTGTATACGAAATACCTACCGGAATTGCAAGCTCGGATGAAAAAAGGCGTTCCGATCCCTTGTGCCTTTGAAGGCTTGACAAATGCCGAGGAAGCGTATCACTTCAAGGATGCCGGCTGTTTTTCGCTCGATCATCCGGAAAATTCGGAACGGCACGACCCGGCAGCCTTGCGAAAGCTGAAGAAAGGCATTGCCGCTCTCGGTCTTCTGCACAAATATCCGCTGCCGAAGGAATTTACCGAAGAAGATACAGAAGAATAAAACAACAGCCGCCCGAACAGCAACGAAGCTGTTCGGGCGGCTTTGCGTTATACGCGGCTATTAAAACCGATACGGATTTTTGGAGGCAAACCACACGATCTGCTCAGCGCTGCTGCGTCCAAGCGAAAACGTGACGTTGTACTTTGCGTCCTCGTTGACGCGCGTCGCGCGAAGCACGATCTTATTTTCGCCCTTATGAAGCCGGACATTTTCCAAATGCACGTTTTCCGCCGTCCAGTTATCACAGTTTTCACGCTCTCCGACACATTCGCCGTTGACATACAGCGCAAACGGCGCACTGTGTCCGACCTGAATGCAGACATTCACATCGTCCGGCACAACGAGAATCCGGGAAAGATACGCGGTACACGGCCCACGGAAGCCGAAGAAATCCGAAAGCCGGAAGCTGTCCTCCGGAATGCTTGCAAGCGTCTGCTCGACAATCGGGCTTGCATACTCTCGGTCAAGCGGTGCGAAAAGTGCCGTTTCATCGGCAAAGTCCGTCTTGGTGTCCGGAAAGAAATTCAAGTGGAAATCTCTTTTTTTATCGGTATCCGTGCCGGGAATGCAGGATTCGGCCATCAGCGCGGAGTAGGGATACTTTTCGGAAAAATGCGCCAGAATGCGCTCGGTGTTGCAGATCGGCTCGGTGCGCCAGAAAGGCCCGGTCAATTTCCACGGCGTCGCTCCGGCAAGGCCGAACGACGTTTCAAGCACGGTTTTGCCGTTCTCGGTGACCGTGACCGGGAAAATGTTGCGGTCGTACACAAGTTCCGTATCGTCCGGCAAGAAGAATTCCACCGGCACCGATAGTTTTTCACCCGGCGCAAGCACAATCGAAACGTGCGGCATCCGGCAGAGAATGCCGCCTGCTTCGCCGATGTCCACGGAGTACGCGTGTGTGCTGTCGCTGCGGTTCTCGAAGCATAACGTCACGTTGCGCGTTTGACCGAGCGCAATCGACGGGTCTTGCTTCTCATATTTGGCAAAGAAGCCAAGCTCCGGCTGCTTTTCAAAGCCAAACGAAACCTCCGGTGCGCCCGAAAGCGTTACTTCGGTATTGACATTTTTGCAGAATTCCACGCCGATATGCGCGATATCTTCGGCAAGGTCGAAGATCTTATTGCTGCGGCGGTTGCTCTTTACGCCGAGCGCATAGGGAATCTCGGTCAAACCATAGGCACGCATGAGTTCGTCCGCGCCGCGCAGTATCCCGATAACCGCGCCGGCTGTCGCACAGGTGCAGTCGGTATCAAAGCCGCAGTTAAGCGCAAGCATGCTGGTTTTGATGATATCGTTTTCACCGAGCAGCAGTGCCATGAGCGTAATCCCCATGTTCTGAAGCATATTGGTGCAGTCTGGATGCCCATAGCGGAACAGCAGCTTGGTGAGCACGGTTTTGCTGTCTTTGTAGGTATCGCACAGCGACAGCACATAGATAACAAGCCCATAAAACGGCGATGCTTCCGGCACGACGGCAAGAGCGTGTGCAATAAGGTCGGCCATTTTTGTCTTTTCGTCCGCAAAAAAGGCTTCGCTTTCGAGCGCCGCTAAAAAGCGTTCGGCGTCGATGGATTCGCCATAATGGTCAAGGCAGCCGTCGCGTGAAGCAAACTCTGCCGCAAGCGCCGGATTGCCGACGGCCACTGCTGCCCAGATTTCCGAACGAATCGGACAGCCCATACCGTTTCGGTAATAATCGTTGCAGAATTTACCGGAAACCGGCGGATAGATGCCGCGCTTGAAGTTTTTGCGCATGACAGCGTATTCGCCCGGCGAATAGGCGCAGTGCGTGACAAAGCGTTCGAGAAGGTCAAACGACGTAAAAGCCGCGCCCTTTTGCTCCAAAACGTCAAGCCACAGGATCTGCAGATCGAGGTCGTCGTTGGGGAGCTCGCAGTTGATCATTTCCGGCATGAACGGAAGCTCCATCGGCATTTTGACGCCCTCATGCGGCGCGCCGATATTGCCGGAGACCGCTTTTCCGATAAAGCAGCCATAGACTTTATCCAGATAGGTTTTATAAGATAGATTACGCATAAATACTCTCCTTTTTTTGTGTGTTTTGCTTATTGTACTATGCAGCTTTTGGTTTTGCAAGTGGTTTTCGAAAAAAACATAAAATAATGCAAAATTTACGCCCTTTTTCCGGAAACAGCGGAACAAAAAGGGTGCTTTTTTCGTCTTTCAGGCATACGGGGGAGAAAGCTGTCGAAAAAAAGCTTAAATTCTCCTTAAAATTTCAAAAAAACTCTTGTGCAAAATCAAAATATAGTGTATTATATATGTGATAATAACTATTTGTAGTGTTTTGACGCAACAGAAAGGATGGACGCTATGAACAACGGAAAGGGAAATAAACTGAAACTTGCCGCAAAGCTTGCCGGTTCTTTGTGCGCCGCGGTGCTTTTGACAGGCTCGCTCGGCGTTTCCGCCGCAAAGCTCACCGATATCGACGGACATTGGTCCAAGGACTACGTGGAATACGGTGTACAGAAAGGCTACATCAACGGCTATGAGGACGGCTCGTTCCGGCCGGAGGCCACGGTGAACCGTGCCGAGTTTTCCAAAATGATTAATGCCTCTGTCGGCATTGCCAAAACGGCCGATATCTCCTTTAACGATATTTCGTCCGGGGATTGGTACTACCAAGAGGTGCGCAAAGCCGTCTATGCCGGCTACACCAACGGCTATGAGGACGATACCTTCCGCGCGGAAAACAGCATCACGCGTGAAGAAGCCGCCGTTATTCTGTCCCGAATCGCTACGCGTGCCGAAAAAACCAAGTCGCTGTCCTCTTTCAGAGATACCGACGAAATTGCCGATTGGGCGGAGGATGCATTTGAGCTTGTCTGCTCCAAGGGCTATATCACCGGCGACGAGCAAAAGCGTTTGCAGCCGAAGGGCTTGTTGACACGCGGACAGGCGGCAAAAATCATCTATTCTCTTATCACGACCGAAAACATCTGTGCCAAGGATTACACGATAAGTGCCTTCAATCCGACCTGCTCGGAAACCATTTTCACGGGCGATGTGATTTTCTCGTCCAACCTTTTGAAAAGCTCGCTTTCGCTGGATGGCTGCCGCATTCTCGGAATGCTAAAAATTTCCGGCAGAGGCGGTGCGGAGATTTCCGCCAAGGATTCTCATATCGGAGCAATCGAAGTGAAGGGCGCCGACCCGACCATCACGCTTGCGGACAGCTATGCCAAGTATGTGTATTTGGATGCACCGGCAAGCCTTGCCGGTTCGCGGTACGGCACGGTGTATTTGTCCGGCGACAATCTTGTTTCCGGTACGGTTGAAATAAACGCCAAGCCTGAAAAGACCGTGATTTCGACCGATTCGATCGTGCGCTTCGGCGATCTGCCGCTTTTGGAAATTACCAAAAAAGCATCGGTTACCGTGCAGAGCGGCAAAATTGCTTCCATGACGGTTGCTTCCGGTGCGCAAGGCAGCGTGATTACGCTTTCGAATGATGTCGAGGTGGATAACCTCACAGTCAACGCCGCCGTTTCTTTCCGAGGCAAGGGCGAAATCGCAAGTGCTGTGAACAATGTGAGCGGTGTTACCTACGAAACAAGACCGAACAAGGTGACCGGCAAGGATTCTTCGTCCGGTTCTTCGGGCGAAACTGATCCGGACGGCTATTTCTCACCGTCCTTAATATCTCCCTCCAAGAGTGAGACCGGCGTTTCGATCGGCACGGATATCGTTTTGGCTTTCGGCCGGACGGTATATGATGCGGATGGCGACAATCTGACGGAATCCTACATTCGCCGGAATTTTGAGCTTCACCGTTCCTCCGCAACCGGCACGGAAATCAGCTTTGATGTTTCCATGTCCTCCGCACACCGTCAGATCACGCTTGTGCCCGATGAAAAGCTTGACTACGGCACGCGTTATTATGTGGTTGCCAAGGCCGGTGTTTTAACCGATACGAACGGCAACAAAAACTCCGCTATTTCCACTTACTTTACGACGGTTTCCTCCGGTTCGTCTTCGTCGGATACCTCGTCGAAAATCACGTTCTCGCCGAAAAACGGTGCTTCTGACGTTTCCACCTCCGGGAAAATGACCATCACCTTCTCTTCGGCTGTATATGACCTCGACGGCGACACGCCGACCTCCTCGTATCTCTCCCGTCAGGCGATCGAGCTTCGCGAAAAGAGCACGAGCGGAACGACCGTGCCGATCTCGGTTACCATCAACTCGACGCGCAAGGTGTTGACCGTAACGCCGGAGGAAGTCTTAAAAGTCAACACGCGCTACTACCTGATCGTGCTTGACCGCAAGCTTATGTATTCGAATAAATCCAAAATTGCACGCAGCTATGTGAACTTCACCACCTCCGGCGAATTGGATGTGACCATCTCTCCGGCAAACGGCGCAACCGGTGTGGCGATTGATGAAGAAATCAAGCTGTCGTTCAATACCGAAATCTTCCGTCCGTCCGGCTCGAATGTGACGCAAACCTACCTTGCCGAGCAGGCCATCGAGTTACGCAAATCCTCCGCGACCGGCACGAAGATCAGCTGTACGGCGGTATTAAATTCCGACCGCAAGACCGTTCGCCTGATCCCGTCCGAACTGGAGCCGGGCACACGGTATTATATCGTTCTTCCGGCCGGCAAGCTTGCCGGTGAAGGCGGCGAGGAAAACAAAAAGATTACGAGCTACTTTACGACGGCAAACGCCATGACGCCGGCCTTTAATCCGGCAAACGGTGCAACCGATGTTTCGCCGACCGACAATATCGTGATTAAATTCTCCGATGCGCTGTACGATAAGGATAAGAAACCGATCACGGCAGAGTATGTTGCGGAAAAGGTGGTTGTTCTCAAGAAAAACTCCTCCTCCGGCACGGCAATCCCGTTTGAAGTGGCAGTCGCTTCCGATTACAAGAGCTTTACCGTAAAACCGAAAACGTCGTTTGTCACCAATGCTTCTTATTATGTTGCGGTCAACCGCAATACCCTGTACAACGAAAGCGGCAAGGCCAATACCGCCGGAAGCAGCCTGTTCAAAACCTCGTATTCCAACGCTCCCGATTTCTTACCGTACAACGGTGAAAAAAACGTTGAAGTCGGCTCGACCATCCAGATTACCTTCGACCGCAGGATGTATGCCATCGGCGGTGCCGAGTTAACGACCAACTATGTCCGCAACAACGTTGTTGAGCTGTACAAGGGCAGCGAAGACGGCACGGCAGTGGCCTTCAGCGTTACGCTCAGCTCCGACAAGCAGACCATCACCATAAAGCCGAGTACCAAGCTTTCCGGCGAAACCAAATATGTTGTCGTGCTTCGCAAGGCGTCGCTTGAGGATTCCGGCGGCAACGAAAATGCGCTGTATACCTCCACCTTCACAACCGCGGAAGCTGTAAGCACCGGCATCACCGTAACGCCTGCCAAAGCGACTACCGGTGTTTCGGTATCGACGAAGATTACCGTTGAATTCGAAAGTGCCGTATACCGCACCGGCGGCAGCGTCGTATCGAACGCATACTTAGTCAATAACGTTTTCGAACTTCGCAAGGGTTCGTCCTCCTCCGGCAAGAAGATCGAATGCACGGCAGAAATGGACGCAAAGAACCGCGTGATGACCATCACACCGACCGAGGATCTCGAAAAGAGCACGACCTATTATCTGCGCATTCTTTCCGGCTCGCTCCAATACGGCGACGGTACCACTAAGGTTCCTGCCTATTCCTCGTACTTCACCACCGGCGACGGCAAACCGGTCGTTTCCTCCCTCAAAGTGGTGGAAGCCGGTGCCTCGCAGCTTGTTTGCGAAGTCATCAGCTCTTCTGACGGCAACGTAACGGTTTCGGCTCTCGACGGCGGCAAAACGGTAAGCACCGCAACGACCGCTGTCACCGCAGGCACGGCGACCCGTGTGACGGTAGCTGACCTTGCCAGCAACCACACCTATACGCTGAGTGCCGTGGTGCAGAGCACGGGCGGTGAGCTTTCGGCTTCTCGTACCGTTTCCGGCAAGACCACAACGCCCTTTACCTTTGCTGTGGCCGATAAGACCGATACGACCTTAACGGTCAACATTCAAACCAACTGCAAGGGAACGCTCGATATCACCTATACCGAACGCAAGACCGGCAAAAAGGAAACCCGTGTCACCGGCCTTCTCTTGGAAAAGGATACCAAACGCGATTTCGTGATTTCTGACCTTACGCCGAGCACCGAATACGATGTGACGGCCACCTTTACTGATCTGCTTGACGGAAGCTATACGGTGTCTGACCGTGTAACGACCGCCGCCGCACAAAAAGAGGTGTTAGAGATCACCGGTTTGACGCTCATTTCCTCGACCGGCGACATATACGAAGCCGATGTCAAGGACGGCAAAGCATCGCTTACCATCGAAAAGGCCGAATATATCACCTTGAAGGGCGCATCCTCGGTTGCCAATGCCAAATTCACCTTCAACGGCGAAACCGTGGATCCGGATACCGTTTCGGGAAAAATCACTGTTACTCCCGGTGAAGATACCACCGTTGCCGTGACATTGACCTCCGGTGTGACCGGAACGGTTGTGAAAGCGACCCTTACGGTTTCGGTTCGCAAATAATACGCATTCAAATAAAGAAACAACGGCACACCGCATCAAGCGCGGTGTGCCGTTTGTTTGACATAAAAAATCCTTTACGGCTTGTGTTTCCGTAAAGGATTTTGTTGTTTAGGAATTGACCGTGCCTTCCAGGGATTTACTGAGGAAGGAGCGTAATTTTTCGCTTTTGGGAAAACCGAAGATTTGCTCCGGCGTGCCTTGTTCTTCGACAAGGCCGTCTGCCATGTAGATGATCCTGTCCGAAACGCCGCGGGCAAACCCGAGTTCATGCGTGACGATGATCATGGTGGTGTTTGTATCTTTTAATTCACGGATGACGCGTAACACCTCACCGGTTAATTCCGGGTCGAGTGCGGAGGTCGGCTCGTCAAAGCACAACACGTCCGGACTCATGCTGAGTGCGCGCGCGATGGCCACACGCTGCTGTTGGCCGCCCGAGAGCTCACACGGATAGGCAGAGGCCTTGTCGTGCAAGCCCACCTCGCGCAGCAGATCGTAGGCGCGTTCGGTGATCTGCTCCTTGGTGAGACCGTCCGGCTTTTTCTTTTCAAGCAGTTCGCTGGCAAGCGTCAGATTTTTGAGTACCGTGTACTGCGGAAACAGGTTGAACGATTGGAATACCAACCCGAAATGCAGATGGTTCTGGCGCAGCTCCTTTTCGGACAGGTGCTTTTGAACGGATGCGTTGTAGATTTCCTTGCCGTTGATGCTGATACTGCCCGTATCCGGTGTTTCCAAAAAGTTCAAGCACCGCAAAAGCGTTGTTTTTCCGCTTCCGGAGGAGCCTAAAATCGAGAGAACCTCGCCTTTTTCCAGCGAAAAATCGATTCCCTTCAAAACTTCCAGCTTGCCGTAGCTCTTGCGGATATTTTTGACTTCGAGTAAAGACATGGCTTCCTCCCTCGTTTAACCTTTGTAATAGTCGAGCTTCTTTTCGATATAACCGAAGAAAAGCGTCAATACGCCGCTGAAAATGAGATAATACACGCCCGTATAGAACAGCGGCCAGACAAGGCCGTCCATTTTGGCGAACTTCTGTGCCGCCCAAATGATCTCATACACCGAAATGATGCGTGCAAGCGAGGTATCCTTGACCAAGGTGATGATTTCGTTTCCCATAGGCGGAACGATTTTTTTGACCACCTGGAAGAGAATGATCTTGAAAAAGACCTGCGTTTTGGTCATGCCGAGTACCGCACCGGCCTCATATTGGCCGCGCGGCATACTTTCGATTCCGCCGCGGTAGATTTCGGAAAAATAGCAGGCGTAGTTAATGACAAACGCCACCATGACCGCCATGAACCGGTCGGGAACGGTGAGTCCCGCAAGCGAACGAATGAGAAAACCGCTGCCGCCAAGACCGCTTGCCCATTTGCCGATAAAGCCGGGAACATAGAAAATGGCAATCAGCTGTAACATAAGCGGCGTGCCGCGGATGATCCACACAAACACGCGCACCACCCACCGAAGCGGGCGAAAGCGGCTCATCGAGCCAAAGCTGATGATAAGCCCCAGCGGCAGAGAAAACAAAAGCGTTAAGGCGAATATTTTTAGGGTCATTCCGAAGCCCTCCAAAAGGGCAAGCGAAACGCGGATAAATTCTTCGTTCATGTCGTTTGATAAATCCTTTCAAGCGGATGCTCTTCGTATTTCTTGCGGCAGAAAACCTGACGGCGGAAAAACCGAACGATTTTCTCTCGCAAGAAAGGCAGAAAGCCCGTTTTTCGCGAGCTTTCTGCCGGTAGGCAAAGCTTTTGATTATTCGGCGTCGAGAGCGAGCGTCAGCTCGTACTTTTCGGCAAGTGCCGGAAGCGTACCGTCGTTGTTTAATTCATCGATGATGCCGTTGACCTTTTCGGTGAGGTCGGAATCCTTGCGGAAGCCGATGCCGTATTCTTCGGAGGTGAGGGAGAGACCGTAGGTAAGGTCGGCATAGTTGGTGCCTTCACCGGTCATGGCGTTTGCCATGGTGATATCGATGACGCAGGCATCCTCCGCACCGGCGGCCACTTCCATGAGGGCATCTGCCTGGGTGCTGACTTCGGTTGCGGTGTAACCGGCATCGGCGATGGCGGCAGCTCCGGCAGAACCGGCTTCAGCGACAAAGGTGAGATCCTTTAAGGATTCGACGGTGGTGTAATCGGCGATCTTGTCCTTGTTCATGACGAGAACCTGTGCGTTGACGACATAGGGCTTGGAGCAGTTCATGCTGTTAACAACTTCGTTCGTGAGGGTCATGCCGTTCCAAACGCAGTCGATGGCTTTGGAATTGAGCTCGAACACCTTGTTGTCCCAGTCGATTTCCACGAATTCGGCCTTTACACCGAGCTTTGCGGCAACGGCTTCGGCAAATTCGGTATCAAAGCCGGTCCATTGACCGTCTTCTTGGTAGTTCATGGGAGCGTATTCGGTGATACCGACTACGAGTGTGCCTTTGTCGGTGACGTAAGCGACATCGCTGTCTGTTTTGGTTTCATCGCCGGCCTTGTCGTCGGTGGTGTTTGCGTCTTCGCCGACGTTCTGTTCGTTCTGAACATCTTTGTCATTCTGGTCGTCGGTCACGGTTTCTTTTTTGCCGCAGGCGGTGAAAGCGATAAAGCTGGCTGCCATCAAGAGGGCAAGTACAATAGCAAGTGTTTTTTTCATGTTCGTTTACTCCTTTATTGCTTTAATTTACTGAAGTGAGACTATTATAGCACGTCACTTTTGTTTTGTCAAGGGTTTTTTCAAAATTAACAGTCACTTCTTGCGTTTTTCGACTTTTTGTACTATAATAACAATGTTACAAAATCTGCTTTTGTGAAAAAACGGCAAAAAAGGAAAAGGAGTGTTCGTATGCCAGCAAAAGTCTATTTTACCAAAGAAATCTGTCCCGAAAACGTGATCAAGCTGTACCAAGCGGTCGGTAAAACGCTTTCCGGCAAAACGGCCATTAAGCTGCACTCGGGCGAGGTGGGCAACCAAAATTTCTTAAAGCCGGATTTCTGGAAACCCATCATATCCCATGTCGGCGGCACGGTCTGCGAATGCAACACGGCGTATGAAGGTGCGCGCAACACCACCGAAAAGCATCGCATTACGCTGGAAAAGCACGGCTGGAGCACCAATTTTGACGTTGACCTTCTCGACGCGACAGGTCCGGATATGGTTCTCGAAATCCCGAACGGAAAAATCATAAGGAAGAATTATGTCGGCAAGGATTTGGCGAACTACGATTCGCTGCTTGTGCTTTCGCATTTCAAAGGACATCCCATGGGTGGCTACGGCGGCGCACTCAAACAGCTTTCCATCGGCATTGCCTCGTCTTTCGGTAAGGCATATATCCACGGTGCAGGCGAGCCGGAAAAGCTTTGGACGGCCGACCACGACAGCTTTTTGGAGGCCATGGCGGACGCAGCTTCGTCGGTCGTGGACTATTTCGGCGGCAAAGCGGTGTATATAAACGTCATGAATAACATGTCGGTGGACTGCGACTGCTGTGCGGTGGCAGAGGATCCGTGCATGAAGGATATCGGGATGCTTGCGTCGGAGGATCCGATCGCGATCGACCGCGCGTGCTTGGATTTGGTCTATGCGTCGGATGATCCCGGAAGAGACCATCTCATCGAGCGGATTGAATCGCGTAACGGAGCGCATACCATCGATGCTGCCGCTGCGCTCGGCTTTGGCGAAAAAGAGTATTCGCTTATCGAGCTGTAAACGGAAACACCAAATTTTTCGGGAGCCGTGCGCCGCACGGCTCCCGTTTTGCGGGAAAAGCTGATTTTTACATTTGTTTTTTGACGACGCTGTATTCGTCGTACTGCCTGAAATACGGGCAATTCTGGAATTTTCCCTTCATAAAATACAGCATTTCGTCCTCATCGAGCGCCATGTGGCAGACGGCAAGACCGGTGTCCTCGTCCTCGTGGAAATAAAGGCAAAAATCACAATTGGTTGCTTTCGGCTGCTTATTTTGTTCTTTACGCATGGTAATGCTCCTTTCTTTTTGTTGCTTCAAACATAACTGCGGTCAACTGTGATGATGGCGAAATAGCGTGTGTTTTGCAAAGAGCTCAAATAATCCCGAAGGGATTTTTTTATTTCAGTGTCGCTTAACTTGCTGTCATATGGCACGACGATATCAAATATCACATTGGTGTGCGTGCGTCCCTTGACCAGCCGGAAATCGTGCAAGGTCATTTCTCGTGAAAGAGTTTTATGTGTAAATTCGGTTAACTGCCGCTTAAGCTCCTCGGCTTCCTCGTCACCGACCGAAACGGGATCCATGTGGATAACGGCACTGCAGCCCATTTTTTCGGCGATATACCGTTCGATGTTATCGATCACGTCGTGCGTTTGGCAGAAATCCGCGTGTTCGTCCACTTCGGCGTGAAGCGAGACCATCACGCGGCCCGGCCCGTAATCGTGGACGACCAAATCATGAATGCCTTTTACCTCGGGATGAGACATAACAATGCTTTTGATCTCATTGACAAATTCTTCCTTCGGCGGCTGGCCGAGCAAGGGACCGATGGTATCGCGTGCGGCGTTGAAGCCGGTATACAAAATGAACAGAGCCACGACAAGACCGCAATATCCGTCGAGATTGAGCTTGGAAAACGAGCTGAACAACGTGACGAGAAACACCGCGCTGGTCGAGACAACGTCGGAACGGCTGTCGGCGGCGGTGGCTTTCATGGAGACTGAATCGATTTTATTGCCGATCGCGCGGTTGTAAAAGCTCATATAGAGCTTGACGGCGATCGATACGGCGAGCGCGATAAAGGTGAGAAGGTTTGCGTCCACCGGTTCGGGATGCAGAATCTTTTCGAAGGAGCTTTTGGCAAGCTCAAGACCCATGAGCATAATGACAAGCGATACGATGAGTCCCGAAATGTATTCAAACCGTCCGTGCCCGAACGGATGCTCCTTATCCGGCTTTTCGGCGGCAAGCTTAAAACCGATGAGCGTGATGACCGAGCTTCCGGCGTCCGAAAGGTTGTTGAAGGCATCGGCCGTCACGGCGACCGAGCCGGAAAGAATACCGGCGGCAAGCTTAAAGGCAAACAACAGAACGTTGAGGAAAATACCGACAAGCCCGCATAAAATGCCGTAAGCGGTGCGCACGGATGGCGTGTGGTAATCGCGGTAATTCTTGATAAAGAGACGGCTGAGCAGTGTTATCATATAATTCTTCCAAACGTATGCCGTGAGGGAATAACGAAAACGTTGTTCCGGACAAGCACTTATTTTGCAGCGTATTGCGGCATTTCGGCTTCTTGCTCCGTTTTGGCGTTGGAGAGCATAAGCTTGATGCGGTTTTCTTGGTTGATTTTAGTCGCACCGGCGTCATAATCGACAGCGACGATGTTGGCATTCGGATATTTTTCCTTTAACGGCTTCATCATGCCTTTGCCGACAATGTGATTGGGCAGGCAGCCGAAGGGTTGGGCACACACGATGTTGTTGACGCCCTCTTCGATAAGCTCAGCCATTTCGGCGGTCAGCAGCCATCCTTCGCCCATTTTGGCACCGTGGCTGATAAGCCCGTTGGCGAGCTTTATGACATGGCCGAAGGGCGTGGGCGGATCAAACACGCCCTGCGCGTTGATCAAATCGATGATATCCTTTTGCTTTTTCTCGAAGTATTTGAGTGCCAGGCCAAACACAAGGCCTTTGCCTTTTTTCATTCCCAAAAGCTTTGCATCGGTAACCGAATTGTAGCAGGTGAACATACAGAAATCGATGAGTCCCGGCATGACCACTTCGGCGTTTTCGGAAAGAAGAAATTTCTCAAGCTCGTTGTTGCCGAGCGGTGAAAACTTGACGAAGATTTCACCGACAATGCCCACGCGCACCTTTTTTTCGGCAGAGCGCGGAATGGCGGCAAAATCGGCTAAAATATCCTTATAATACTGCTTGATAACGGCGTATTTGAATTTGCCGGTCTTTGCCATGCCTTCGGTTAACGTGTCCACCCATTTCCGGCAGACGCGTTCGGTGTCGCCTTGGTTTAATTCATACGGCAGGCACTGGTTTTTGATGAGCATCAGTAAATCGCCCAAAATGGCGGCATACACAAGACGGATGGCAATCGGCGCGGTGACCTTGAAGGCACTGTCCTTTTCAAGACCGGCAAAGTTCAAGGAAATGACCGGAATGTGACCGTAGCCGGCCTTTTTCAAGGCCTTGCGCAACAGAAATATGTAGTTGGAGGCACGACAGCCGCCGCCGGTTTGGGTGATGAGCAGTGCAAGCTTATTGGTGTCATACTTGCCGCTTTCGATGGCGGACAGCATCTGCCCGATGACGAGAAGCGCCGGGTAGCAGGTGTCGTTGTGCACGTATTTTAAGCCGTATTCGATGACACTGGAATCGTAGTTTTCCAACAGAATGGCGTTGTAGCCGTAGGAACGCAAGATGCCGGTCATGATTTTGAAGTGATCCGGCAGCATGGTCGGCACAAGAATCGTATAATCGAGCATACTCTTGTCGAACACTACGTGGTCGGCGGAATGCACGTCGCACGAAGCACAGGTTTCGTTTATATTCTGTTTGTTTTCGCTCATTTTCCGGCACTCCTTTCCTCGATAGCGCCGATCAGGCTGCGAAGACGGATCTTCACGGCACCCAAATTGGTGATTTCATCGATTTTGATTTGTGTATACAACTTTCCGTCGCGTTCGAGAATGTCCTTGACCTCGTCGGTGGTGATGGCGTCAAGACCACAGCCGAACGAAACCAGCTGCACAAGCTCGACATCGTCGTTTTCCACGGCAAATTCCGCGGCGTTGTATAAGCGGGAATGATACGTCCATTGGTTGAGCACGCCGACCTTGGGGCGCTTGTTTGCCATATGCCAGACGCTGTCCTCGCTGACGACCGTAAAGCCGAGCGAACGGCACAGCTTGTCGATGCCGTGTCCGATCTCCGGGTCGGTGTGATAGGGACGTCCGGCAAGGATCAGAATGCGCTTGCCGTGTTCTCTTGCATACGCGACGGCGCGTTCGCCCTCGGCGCGCACGGCGGCCATGTAGGCATCATACGCCGCAAAGCCGTGCGCAACGGCCGCTTTGACCTCGTGCTTTTTCACGTCGTATCCGAACGAATGCAAGTACCGGTGCAGTTCCTTGACAAGCTCGGCGCGGTCGGTGATGTTTAAGTACGGATATAAGAAACGGACTTTGGACAAATCCTCCACATTGCCGTGCAGCAATTCGGAATAATAGGCGACCACCGGGCAGTTGTAGTGGTTGTCCGAAACGTTTTCATCCACGTTGTAGCTGATACACGGATAGAAGATGGCGTCCACGCCCTCTTCAATGAGCGTTTCGACGTGGCCGTGCATGAGCTTTGCCGGATAGCAGGCCGTGTCGGACGGAATGCTCTGCTGTCCCTTGAAATAGGTGTCGCGGCCGGACATGGGCGATACCTTGACGGTAAAGCCGAGTTCCTTGAAAATGCCGTGCCATAACGGCAGCAGCTCGTACATACCGAGTGCCAGTGGAAGGCCTACCGTGCCGCGGTTTTTCTTTTCGGGCGCCGCAGACGTGTCAGCGGCGATTTTTTCGATAAGCGTTCTCTTGAATTCGTGCAGATTGGGCGTTTCGTCGGCTTTTTCGCTAAGACCGGCGCCCTTTTCGCATTTGTTGCCGGAAACGTATTTCACGCCGCCTGGGAAAATGTTGACGGTCAGCCGACAGTTGTTGGTGCAGCCGTGGCAGACGGCGTTGGTGGTCTTGTGTGTAAAGCCCTTTAATGCTTCGGGCGAAAGAATGGTCGAGCCTTCGGTTTTTTCGAGCGCCTTGGCATACAGCGACGCACCGAACGCTCCCATCAGTCCCGATATTTCCGGGCGGATGACGTTGTGTCCGATTTCGCGTTCGAAGCTGCGAAGCACGGCGTTGTTTAAGAACGTACCGCCTTGGACGACGATGTTTTCGCCAAGCTCGGCGGCGCTGCTTGCGCGGATGACCTTATAAATGGCGTTGCGCACAACGCTGAGCGAAAGACCGGCGGAAATGTCACAGACACCGGCACCGTCCTTTTGTGCCTGCTTGACCGAGGAATTCATAAATACCGTACAGCGTGTGCCGAGCGAAACGGGATGCTTGGCAAGAAGGCCGAGCTTGCTGAATTCGGCCACGTCATAGCCCATGGATTTGGCGAAGGTCTCGATGAACGACCCACAGCCCGAAGAGCAGGCTTCGTTGAGCATAATGCTGTCGATCGCGCCATTCCGAACCTTGAAGCACTTGATGTCCTGACCGCCGATATCGAGGATGAAATCGACCTTCGGGTTGAAGAATTTGGCGGCTTTTAAGTGTGCAAGCGTCTCGACAATGCCGATATCCACACCGAAGGCGTGCTTAATCAGTTCTTCGCCGTAGCCGGTGACGGCACTCGACGCGATTTGGATGCGGTTGCCGCACAATTCGTAGATTTTGGTTAACTGCTCGCGCACGATTTCCACGGGATTGCCTTTGTTGGAATCGTAGTAGCTGTATAAAAGGCCGTCGTTTTCGTCGGTCAAGGTGAGCTTTGTGGTGGTACTGCCGCAGTCGATGCCAAGATAGGCTTTGCCGGTATAAGAAGCGATGTCCGTGCGCTTGACGTCGGCGCGCGTGTGGCGTGCAAGAAAGGCGTCAAGCTCGTCGTTGTCGGCAAAAAGCGGCGGTTCGGTCGAGACTTTGCCGGTCGAATGCGTGGCTTTTAACAGCTTGCAGAATTCGTCAAACGTGTAGGTTTCCTTTTGATGGGAGGCATACAGCGCGGCACCGTAGGAGACCGAAAAACGCGCATAGTCCGGGAAAACGGCGTGTTTGTCATCAAGCTTGAGCGTTTCGGTAAAGCGGCGGCGAAGTCCCATGCAAAAGCTGAGCGGACCGCCCAAAAACATGACCTTGCCGGCGATTTTGCGGCCTTGCGCAAGACCGGCAATGGTTTGATTGACCACGGCTTGGTAGATGCTTGCCGCAATGTCCTCTTTGCGCGCGCCTTGGTTGAGAAGCGGTTGGATATCGGTTTTGGCGAACACGCCGCAGCGCGACGCGATCGGATAAATGCGCTCGCTCTTTAACGAGAGCGCGTCAAGCTCATCCGGCGTTACATCGAGAAGCGATGCCATCTGGTCGATAAACGCGCCCGTACCGCCGGCACACGAACCGTTCATGCGTTCGTCCAGTCCGCCGGCAAAGAAGATAATCTTCGCGTCCTCGCCGCCAAGCTCAATGACAACATCCGTGTCCGGCTCATAGAGCTTTACGGTTTCGGCTGTGGCGAAGACCTCTTGTACAAACGGGATACCGGCGGCATTTGCAATGCCGAGTCCTGCCGAGCCGCTGAGTGCGCAGTGAAAGGAACGCGAACCGATGAAAGGGTAGGCGTTTTCAAAAAGCTCCAATATTTTTTCACGCACCTGGGAAAAGTGGCGTTCGTATTTTTCATGTAAAATTTTACCGTTGTCCGTTACCACGATTTTGGCGGTGGTCGAGCCGACATCAATGCCGATGTTCAGCTCAGAGGCTCCGGTCATAACTTGCTGTGTCATAGGTTCACTTCTTTACAAACGGAAATATAAATATACATTGTTTATTATAAAACAACCGTTTCCATATTGCAAGAGGTGTGCGCTAATGAAATGTAAATATTTCTCGCATAGGAAGGGAAAAATGCCCTGTATCCGGCGGCATTATATAAATAGGTAAACGAATTTTGGTATTTTTGCCGGAAACAGGAACTTAGCGGACAAGACGGCAATCGTTTGACGAAAAGCCGAAAACGGGAAATTAACTGTAAAAAGCCTCGTTTATGAATCAAAAATGAATACAAAAAACCGTTCGGTACAGATTCTGCACCGAACGGGAAAAGGTATTTTGTTATCGCTCTTCGCGGAAATAGGCAAGACCCAAGCTTGCCGGCGGTTGGCTTTCACGCTTCTTGCGCAAGCTGGACACGATCAAAACGATGAGCGTCACCACGTAGGGCAGCATTTTGAAAAGCTCCATCGACGAACGTGTCAGTCCCGGGATGTATAAATACATCCAATATAAGATACCGAACAAATACGCGCCCCAGATGGCTTTTACCGGCTTCCAGGTTGCAAAGATAACAAGCGCGACCGCCAGCCAGCCGAGCGACTCTAACTTTCCGTCGTTTGCCCATGTGCCTTTGATGTAGTCCATGACGTAATATAAGCCGCCGAGTCCCGAAATACCGGCACCGATGCAGGTGGCGAGATATTTGTAAAGCGTTACGCTGATACCGGCCGCATCCGCCGTTGCCGGGCTTTCGCCGACCGCGCGAAGCGCAAGACCCGAACGCGTGCGGTTAAAGTAATACTGTAAGGCAATGGCGATAAGGATTGCAAGATACACCAAAAAGCCGTAGGAGAAGAAAATCTTTCCGAAAACGCCGGTGCTTGTGGCAAACGGAAGCGTTGTGCGGTAAGCGGTGCTTGTCGTTGCCACCGAAATCTGGCCGACGCCGCCGGCAAGCTTGTTTAAGTAGCCGCCGTAGAAGTTGGCAATGCCCGAACCGAAAATGGTGAGCGTGAGACCCGTGACGTTTTGATTGGCACGTAAGGTGATGGTGAGAAAGCTGTAGAGCAGACCGCCAAGAGCGGATGCCGCAAATGCACAAACAAACGAAAGCAAGAGAGAGATGAAACCGTTCGGGTTCGGCACGCTCTTTTCGTAATAAAACGCACCGATCAGGCCGAAAATGCCGCCTAAATACATGATACCCGGCACGCCGAGGTTTAAGTTTCCGGCTTTTTC
Organism: uncultured Eubacteriales bacterium; assembly: GCA_900546385.1. Classification (GTDB taxonomy): domain Bacteria; phylum Bacillota; class Clostridia; order Oscillospirales; family CAG-382; genus UMGS882. The sequence continues at coordinate 69,846 of URCT01000001.1, forward strand.
CGTGATGATCTCACCGATACAGCCGAACATGATGACCGTGCCGAAGATCACGGCTTGCTGAATAAGAGTGATTAACTGTGTCATTCTTTGTAAGCTCCTTTCCGTGTGTTAACCGTTGGTTTTCGTGCTTCCGCGGAAAATCAGGCGGTAGTTGACGAAAAATTCGCTTCCCAAGATGAAAAAGAGGATGATGCCCTTGATGATCTCGGCGACATAGTCGTTGATGCCCAACTTGGAATAGTCGGAAACGATCTGTCCGGCACCTTGATTCAAAAAGACAATGAGCGATGTGATGATGACCATGGTGATCGTGTTGAATTTGGCAAGCCATGCAATGATAATGGCGGTGAAGCCGCGGCCGCCGGCCGTGTTGGTGGAAATGGTGTGGTCAACGCCGGCAACGCCGATGAAACCGGCAATGCCGCAGACAGCGCCCGAAATGAGCATGGTGCGTAAGATGACGTGGCGAACGTTGATGCCGGCATAGCGTGCCGTGTTTTCCGATTCACCCACGACGGCAATCTCATAGCCCTGCTTGCTGTATTTTAAGTAGAGGAAGACAAGCACCGTGAGTGCCAAAACGATTAAGACGTTCCACGTGTACTGCTGGCCGAACAGCTTCGGAAACCAACCGGCCTTGGTCTGCGGATTGATGATGCCGACCTTGTTGGAGCCGTAAGGATTTTCCCATAAAGCCACACAATACGAGGTGATCTGAATGGCGATGTAGTTCATCATCAGCGTAAACAGCGTCTCGTTGGTGCCCCATTTTGCCTTGAATAAGGCCGGAATGAAGCCCCATAAGGCTCCGGCGGCGACGCTTGCAAGAACCATGACAAGAAAGAGAACCGGCGTCGGCAGCTTTCCGCCGAGATAGATCATGCAGGCAGCCGTTGCAATGCCTCCGGCAAGTACCTGACCCTCCGCGCCGATGTTCCAAAAGCGCATTTTGAAGGCCGGTGCAAGAGCGACCGAAATGCATAACAGCATACAGCCCTCACGGATGAAATTCCAAATGCGGCGCGTCGAACCGAACGCACCCTTGAACATGGAGACGTATACTTGAAGGGGATTCATTTTGGTAATCGTATAAATGAGCAGTGCGTTAATGACGAGAGCCAACAGCACGGCGACCACGCGAATACACCAGGCGCGCACCGCACCGATGGAGCTGCGCTTTGCCAGACGGACAAAAGGCGTTCTTACCGAATTGTGTTTTGCATTAGTCATGGTCGGATACCTCCGGGACGGTGTTTTCTTTCTTTAAGTTGGTCATTAAAAGACCGACCTGTTCCTTGGTGGTCGTGCGTGCGTTCACGATGCCGTTATTTTTTCCGGCGCACAACACTAAAATCCTGTCGCAGAGGGCAAGCAGCACATCGAGGTCCTCACCGACATAGATCACGGCAACACCGTTTTTCTTTTGCTCATTTAACAGGTGATAGATGGTATAGGAGGTGTTGATATCGAGTCCGCGCACGGCATAAGCCGTCATGAGCAGGGTAGGTGCGGCGGCAATTTCGCGGCCGACAAGCACCTTCTGCACGTTGCCGCCGGAAAGCCGGCGCACCGGTGTTGAAACGCCGGGCGTGACGACCTCCAAATCGTGCATAATGCGTTCGGCAAGCAGTTTGGGCGCACGCTTGTCCGTGAAGAACGAAAAGCCGTCGGTATAGCTCTTTAACATCATGTTTTCGGTCATGCCCATGCTGCCGACAAGCCCCATGCCGAGTCTGTCCTCCGGCACGAAGGAGAGCGAAATGCCGAGATTGCGGATCTCCTTGACCGAGCGTCCGATGAGCGGAACCGGCGTGTCGGTGGCCGGATCGAAATAGGTAATGCTGCTTTCGGGCGTTACCGGCTGCAAACCGGAAATGGCTTCGAGCAGCTCCTTTTGGCCGCTTCCGGCGATACCGGCGATGCCTAAGATCTCGCCGGCATAGGCGTCGAACGAAACGTTGTCGAGCTGCTTGACGCCCTCGTGGCTGTAACAGGTAACGTTTTTGACCTCTAAGCGTTTTTTGATATCCTTCGGCAGAGGTCGTTCGATGTCGAGTTCGACCTTTTTGCCGACCATCATTTCGGTGAGCGACAGTTCGGTGGCTTCCGCAGTGGGAACCGAGCCGATGTATTCACCCTTGCGCAAGACCGCAACGCGGTCGGAAATGGCAAGCACCTCATGCAGCTTGTGCGTGATGATGATGACCGATTTGCCGTCCTTTTTCATGTTGCGGATGACGTCAAACAGCTTTTCGGTCTCCTGCGGTGTCAGCACGGCGGTCGGTTCGTCAAGAATTAAGATGTTTGCGCCGCGGTAGAGAACCTTGATGATCTCAAGCGTTTGTTTTTCGGAAACCGACATTTCGTAGACCTTTTTCATCGGATCCATGGAGAAGCCGTATTTATCGCAGATTTCGGCAACACGGGAGGCGATCTGCTTCAAGCTGTACTTGCCGTTTTCATGCAGGCCGAGTACCACGTTTTCGGCGGCGGTAAGCACATCCACAAGCTTGAAGTGCTGGTGGATCATGCCGATGCCGAGATGAAACGCGTCCTTCGGAGAGGCGATGGTGACCTTTTCACCGCCGATATAGATGTCGCCGCTGTCGGGAAAATAGATGCCGGAAAGCATATTCATAAGCGTTGTTTTGCCGCTTCCGTTTTCACCGAGCAGCGACAGAATCTCGCCTTTGCGGACATCCAAGCAGACGTCTTTGTTGGCAACAATCGGTCCGAAGGTTTTCGTGATGTTTTCCATGCGCACAGCAATCGTGTTGTCCATGTGTTACCCTTCCTTATAGTAATTGCAAAAAAATATCCGGTGCAGACGGCCTTTGACCGGCTGCAAGAACTAAGGTTTCGCTTAGCTTTCCGAAGCAAGAAACCGTTTTTTCCTCGTCTTTGGAAAAATAAGCGAACGATACAAGTGCAAAAAGGGAAAGCGGAAATCCGTTTTCCCTTTTTGTTTACAGTGATACAGCTTATGCGAGTTCCTTGATGCCGTCGATACGGATATCGAATGCCGGAGCGCTGCGAAGCTCGGATTCGTGGAAATAGCCGTCCGAGATCAGCTCATGACCTTCAAAGCCGTAGCTCTTGTCATAGGAATCGAGGTGTTCGCCGCCAACAGTGAATTTGGAGGTATCAAATACATGAAGCGTACCGTCGCGGAGCTGCTTTTCAACTTCAGCAACCTTTTCAGCGGTGCCTGCGGCACAGCTCTTGCCGAGCTCGGTGATGGCAACTGCGTCGGAGTTGAAGCCTTCTGCCCAGTTGGTAGCAAGCTTTTCGCCGTTCATCATGGTGCTAAATGCATACTTGTAGAAGACGCCCCAGTTGTTGGTAGCGGAGGTGAGAGCAGCATCGGGAGCAACGCTTAACATATCGACGTTGTAGCCGATGGAGTAAGCAACATTGCCCTTTTCGAAAGCAGCCTGAACGGCACTCGGAGCACCGGTGGAGTCAGCGTGCTGACCGATGATGACGCAGCCGTCAGCCATGAGAGCGTCAGCAGCAGCGCCTTCCATGGTGATGTCAAACCAGCTATTGGTGTAGGAAACTTCCATGGTTACATTCGGAACGATCGACTGAATGCCGAGGAAGAAGGCCGTATAGCCGGAAACCACTTCCGCATACGGATAAGCGCCGACATAACCGATCTTTACGTTTTCGCCGTCGTAGTTCTTGTCGGTGAGCTTGCCGTCTTCAATGAGTTCGGCAACCTTCATGCCGGCAACCACACCGGAAACGTAGCGGGATTCAAAAATATGAGTAAATGCATTGCAGAAGTTGTCCAAGCCGCTGTCGGCTGCCGTGTCGCCGGTCATGGCAACAAACGTAACATCCGGATTCTGTGCAGCGGCTTCCTGCATGAAGGACTGATGGCCGTAGCTGTTGGAAACAACGAGGTTGCAGCCTTGGTCAACAAGGTCAAGAGCTGTTTCCGTACAGGTAGCATCCTCGGGGATGGTGTACTTCCAAACGATCTGATCGTCGCTCATGCCAAGTTCCTTGGCAGCTTCTTGGATGCCCTTGATGTGTGCGTAGGTATAGCCTTCGTTTTCGTCGCCGATCAAGATAACGCCCACTTTGAGGTTTGCTTTTTCGGTGTTTTCGCCGTTGTCGGGAGTAACTTCGCCCTGGTTGTCGGGAGCGACCTCACCCTGATTGTCGGGTACGTCGCCGTTTTCGGTGGGTTTGTTTCCGCACGCTGCGAGGCAGAAGATGAAGCATACTGCCAAAAGAACCGCAAGGTACTTCTTCATGTTTGTTTTCCTCCTAAAACTTATAAAAAAATAAAATAGGCACTTTCGATAAGGATATGGACGCCTTAATTCAAGTACCTACTTTATTTTAACAAATCTTTCCAAAAATTACAATACCACATTTCGACGAAATTTGACAGGCATTTTCGTGGATATTATACAACCTGCACAAATATGTCTGATTCAGTGTGTTACTTTGACGTTTTATTGAACGCGCGTCATTTTTGCATAGTTCCCCATGACTTTTTTTGTGCCGACGGAATCGAACATCACCTCATACAGCACATCGCCCGACAGTGGCTTGACGCTAAGCACCGTTCCGCTTCCGAAAATCGGGTGTGTGATGCGTTCGCCGACGGCAAACGGCTTGGAATGGGCTTGCACCGCTTCGGCTTTGGCGCGTTTTTCGGCTGCCTCGTGCGCCTTGACATAGGCATAGGCACCGCCGTAAGTACGCATTTTGCCGTCCCTTGGCGCGTGCTGCCGGTTGTTGTCGGTATCCGTATCGGACGAAGCGGTTTTCGGCTTTTGGCCGTTCGGATATTCCTCTGCTTCAAAGGTATAGTCCGCACCGCCTTCAAAGCGACAGGTTTCTGTGGGAATTTCTTTCACAAAACGCGATACCGTGTGAAATTCGGTTCTGCCGAACACCATGCGGCTTTGGCAGTAGAGGATATACAGCTCTTTCTGCGCACGCGTGATGGCCACATAGGCAAGACGCCGTTCCTCCTCCATCTCTTCGTCGGAAGCACCGATGGTCTGCGAACCGGGAAACACGCCTTCCTCCATACCGGCTAAGAACACCACCGGGAATTCCAAGCCTTTGGCACTGTGCACCGTCATCATGACGGCGGCAGGCGCGGTTTGGTCGTAGTTGTCGATATCGGCAACAAGCGCAACCTCCTCCAAAAAGGATTCCAAGGACGCGTCGGGCGTGTTGTTTTCGTAGTTTACGGCATTGGACACAAGTTCCTTGACGTTGGCGGCACGGTCGGTGGATTCGACTTTGTCCTGTTCGGAAAGGGCTGCCAGATAGCCGGTCTTTTCGAGAACCTTCTCAACAAAAACGCCGATGGAAAGCGTGTGCAGATCCTCCCGAAGCCGATACATGGTCTCGGCAAACTGCGAAAGCTTTGCGGCTGCGCGCGAAAGCGACGGATAGGCGGCGGCATGGAGTGCGATTTCGAGCATATCCTTGTTTTCGGCAAGTGCGATCTGCTCAAGCTCATTCACGGTCGTGTCGCCGATGCCGCGCTTGGGAACGTTGATGATGCGCTTCAAGCGCAGATGGTCGCCGGGATTGGCAAGCACGCATAAGTAAGCGATGACATCCTTGATTTCCTTGCGCTCATAGAAGCGAAGACCACCGATGATGCGGTAGGGAATGCCGCTTTTGGCAAACATGGATTCCAGCGTGTTCGACTGGGCGTTCATGCGGTACAACACCGCAAAATCCGAAAATGTGTATTTTCCCGTGCCGACCAGCTCGACAATGCGGTTTACGATATACTGCGCTTCGCTGTTTTGGTTGAAGCATTCGCGCACGGTGATTTTTTCGCCGTCGGTGTTGCCGGTCCAAAGCGTTTTGCCCTTTCGGGTGCGGTTGTGGGAAATAACGCCGTTGGCGGCCGAAACAATCACGCCGGTCGAGCGGTAATTCTGCTCCAATTTGATGATTTTGGTGTTCGGGAAGATTTGGTCGAAGTTCAGAATGTTGTCGATGGTCGCACCGCGGAATTTGTAAATGCTTTGGTCGTCGTCGCCGACCACCATGATGTTGTTTTCGGCATTGCAGAGCAGCTTTGTGAGTTTGAACTGCGCCTTGTTGGTGTCCTGATACTCGTCCACCAAAATGTAGCGGAATTTGTCGCGATACTTTTCGCGAAGCTCGATGTCCTCCTCGAACAGTTTGACTGTGAGTAAAATCAGATCGTCAAAATCGAGGGCGTTGGCGATATGCTTGCGCTTTTCGTACTCCTTGTACAGGCGTAGAATCGTGCGGCGGCGCAGGTCGTGTGTGCTTATCGTCGCTTCGTAATCTTCCGGAAGAAGCAGCTTTTCCTTGGCACGGGAAATCTCGTTTAGCACCGTTTTGGGCGGAAAGCTTTTGTCGCTGACCTCAAATTCCTTGAGAATGGCGGTCATAAGCCGCTTTTGATCATCGGTATCGTAAATGGTAAAGCTTTTTTCAAAGCCGAGCCGGTCGATATACATCCGAAGAAGCTTGGCGCAGACCGAATGAAACGTGCCTGCCCAAATGTCAAGCGCCTGTTCACCGATCGCTTTTTCCAACCGCTCCTTGATTTCACCGGCAGCCTTGTTGGTAAAGGTGATGGCAAGAATCTGATACGGACGCACCGGGTTTACGGCAAACGTGGCGAGCGCACTGTCCAAAAGCTCTCCGGAAAGCTCCGGCATTTGCGCAAGCGATTCTAACTTTTCGATATACGGTTCAAACAGCATCCGCTCCGGCGTTTCGGTCGAATAATAGGCATTCCCATAGCGGACAAGATAGTCGATGCGCCGGACAAGCACCGTGGTTTTGCCGCTTCCGGCACCGGCAAGCACCAAGAGCGGGCCTTGTGCCGTAAAGACGGCTTCGCGCTGGCGGTCGTTGAGAAAGGCGTAGGCTTTGTCGAAAAGCGCGCGTTTGGCTCGAAGGAGCCGTTCGTTTAAGGTCATGAAAGAAATCCTTTCTGAAAAAGACAATCGGCGTAAAAGCGGGAAAGAGTAAGTTCGGGTGTACCGAACGATACACCCGAAAGCGGTTTTTGGTTATTTTGCGGCGGCAGGCACGGCATGAGCCTTGTCCGGCGCGGCGGAAGCTTCATCGTCCGGTTCTTCCGCATCCGTGCGATGAAAGGTCGGCACAAGCTCGGTGATCTTCTGCTCCAAGGCGGAAAGCATTTGCGCCTGCGTCAGCGTGTTGTCGTTGGCAATGCGGTATAAATCCTCCAACTCGTTTTGAAGCACGTTCTTGTCGAAATCCACAAAATGGCCGACGAAAATCTTGTCATTCTGCGTTTTTTCGAGATTTTCATCCTGCATCATAAGTTCTTCGTACAGCTTTTCACCCGGACGCAAGCCCGTATACTTGATTTTGATATCGATATCCGGTTTTTTGCCCGAAAGCAGAATGATGCGTTTGGCGAGATCGGCAATTTTTACGGGTTTTCCCATGTTGAGAACGAAAATTTCACCGCCCTTGGCCTTGGCACTTGCCATGAGTACAAGCTGTACGGCCTCGGGAATGGTCATAAAGAAGCGGATGATATCCGGATGGGTGACTGTGACCGGGCCGCCCGAAGCAATCTGCTTGCGGAACAGCGGAATGACCGAGCCGTTAGAGCCGAGTACGTTTCCGAAGCGAACCGCTGAGAAAACGGTTCCTTTTCCGTTCATGGATTGGATGACCATTTCGCACATACGCTTGCTGGCGCCCATGATGTTGGTGGGATTGACAGCTTTGTCGGTGGAGATGAGAATAAACTTGGAAACGCCGGTTTCAATGGCGGCACGCGCCGTGTTATAGGTGCCGAAAACGTTGTTCTTGATGGCCTCTTGCGGCGAAACCTCCATGAGCGGCACATGCTTGTGCGCGGCGGCATGAATCACAATGTCGGGCTTGTATTCGGATAAGATGCTCTTGATGCGGTCATAATCGCGCACCGAAGCGATGATGGTGGAAAAATCGAGGTTTTTGCCGTATTTGAAGCGCAGTTCCTGTTGAATGTCATAGGCATTGTTTTCATAAATATCGACAATGATGAGCTTTTTCGGAGAGTTGGAGGCAATCTGACGGCACAATTCGGAACCGATGGAACCGCCGCCGCCCGTTACAAGCACCGTCTTGCCTTTGATGAACGCGCTGACTTCTTCGTGGTTGACCTCGATCGGGTCACGTCCCAAAAGCTCGTCCATGGTGAAATCGCGTAACTTTTCTACAACGCCGCTTTGCGTGGCATAAAAATCGGCAAGCCGCGGCAGCATTTTGATTTCGACGTCGATGTCCTTGCAGTTTTCGAGAATGTGTGCACGCTGTTTGTTGTCGGCCGAGGGAATGGCGACGATGATCAAGCGGATGTTGTGCTTTTTGCACAAGGCCGGGATGTCTTCATCTGAGCCTTCGATGGCGATACCGCCGATCGAGCGGCCTTTTTTGGCCGGATCGCTGTCCACCGCCACAACCGGTTTGATGCGGTATTCCGGATGGTATTTTAACTCGGCAAGCAGCAACAGGCACGCATGGCCGCAGCCGACAATCAGCGTGTTTTGCAGAGCTTTTTGGGTATCCGGCTCCGCGCGGTTGACATACACGCGGTAAATGAGACGGGATAAAAGAAGCCCGAAGGCGGAAAGAAGCACGTTGACAAGCAGAAAACCGACAGAAAACGACAGTCCGTCAACAAGAAGGCCTTCCAAAAGGTTGCATCCGGCAAAAACGATTCCGGCGGCTAAAAACGCCGCAACAAAGCGCAGATATTCGCTGTATTGCGCATAGCGGTGAATGACGCGGTACACACCGAACAGCTTGAAAACAATCGGGTATACCACAAGCAGCGTCGCCATGGCTGTGAGCATTCGCGCCGTGGGATGCGCGGAAGCGCCGGCAAACGCGTCCGGCAGAATAAAGCGGCTGGCAAAAAGGCTGATTAACAACGTAAAATAGTCCAATAAGACAATGTATACGGATCTCATTTTTGAACTCATGGGTTTCGGAAGACTCCTTTATGCATATTGAAAAAGCTTGAACGATGCAGGCTTATTTTGCATCGGACAGGCGCGTGTTGATAAACTCTTCGGCTTTTTCGAGAATCCGCTTGTCGTGGCGGAAGTTTAAGGCGTCCAAGGCTTGCTGGAACGGAAGAAGCCGGTATTCCGAAATTTCCATAATGCTCATGCGTACATCCTCCGGATGAAAGGAAGCAAGAAAATAGATGGCTTTTTTTCGGATAAAGTTGTTGATTTTGTAGTTGTAGAATTCGCGGAAGCCGTCGATGATTTCGGTATGTACGCCGGTTTCTTCGTAAATCTCGCGCAACGCGGTCTGCTTTTCGGTTTCGCCGTATTCGATGTGTCCCTTCGGAAAACCGATGTGGCCGGATATGTTGGTGATTAAAATGTATTTTCGAACGCCCTCATCTTCGGTATATAAAACCGCGCCGCAGCTTTTTTCGTAATAACAGATAAATTCGGCGGAGTCTTTCGGAATGAAGCGTTCGGTCAAACGGGCGATGTTCGGTTCGTAATAAATGCTGTTTTCGCGCGCGGCGATGAGAATGTCGTCTTTTTCTCCGGCTTTGTCGTGCGCAAGGGCAATGATTTGGGCGTTGAATTTGTTGACCGGAAAATTTTCACCGATGAGGATAACTTCCTTTACGCCGTACTTGCCGAGCGTCGTGTAGCCGAAATTGAGAAAACCGGCGAAGCGGCCGTCCAAGAAGGCGCGATAGGATTTTTTTACGTTTACCGTGCAGGTAAGGCCAAGTACCTGTCTTGCATAGTTTTTGGCAGAAAAATCGTTGAGATTTGCCATGGATTCATCTCCTGTATTGCAGAAAGGGTGCGGAAAGGACAAAACACCCCATTTATACTGAGCATTATACCACATTTTCCGCCGGTAGTCAACAGTGAATGCGTCGATTTTGAAATATTGTTCACAATTTACAAAAATATCAAAAAATCACATCATTGCAAACGACCTTAAAAAAGCGGGAATTTGTCAAAAAGGTCTTGACAAGTCGGAAAACCTGTGATAAAATAACATCGTTATCGGATAACAACGTTATCGAAAGGAAAACAAAATGCGACTGTTGAACGATGCGCTTGCCGCAAAACTGTTGGAGGCGGCCAAAACCGAATTTCTGACGAAAGGCTTCCGAAACGCTTCTTTGCGGAACATTGCCGCGTCGGCCGGTGTGACGACGGGCGCGATTTACCGCTATTATGCCAATAAGGAAGCGCTGTTCGACGCCTTGGTCGCAGAGCCGGCAGAAGCCTTTTTTCACGAATATCAGACATACAGTAAGAATTTCTCAAGTGCCGAGCTTGACCGGCAGCTAACGACCCTGCCGCAGCTTGCTGCCGACAAGCCGAACGGCGAAATCGCGGTGCTTATGACGTATATTTACGAGCATTACGACGCTTTTAAGCTCATTGCCTGCTGTGCCGCCGGTACGCGCTATGAAAACTATGCCGAGCGGCTGACCGAAATCGAAACGGCGTCCGGCATGACGCTTGTGCATCTGTTGCAAAAGGAAAACCGCATGGCGGTGGATATGGACGATACGCTCATTCACATCATTTCCAATACGATTTTTACCGGCATTTTTGAGATCATCGCGCACGATGACAATGCCGCGGATGCGCAAAAGCATATCAATGCGCTGTACGATTTTTACACAGCCGGTTGGTACGAAATTTTAGGGATCAAGTGATCCTTAAAATTTTGCATAAAGGTTAGCCTTCACTAACCATATCTTTCAAGGGATCTCCAAATCATCAAAGAAAAGAGGATTTTTATGGAAACAAAAAAGAAAAGCTGGACAGAGCTGCTTTTCGCGTATGCCAAAAACGAAAAGAAAAAAATGCTGTTGTCCGTCATCTTGTCGGTGCTCAGCGTTACGCTGGGGCTTGCGCCGTTCTACTGTATGTATCGGGCAATCTGCCTGTTTACGGCAGGAACGGCGACGATCGGTGCCGTCGTGCCGTGGTGCCTTTGGACGCTTGTGTTTTATGCCGCTAAAATATTAACTTTCAGTATATCCACCGGCATCTCTCACAGCATGGCGTATTCCGTTTTGGAAAGCCTTCGGCTGCGCCTTGCCGACCGGTTTCTGCACGCGCCGCTCGGCAATGTGCAGAATCATTCCATCGGTGAAATCAAAAGCATGATGGTGGATAAAATCGAAAACTTAGAACCGCCGCTTGCGCACATGATTCCCGAAGGTGCCGGGCATATCGTTCTGCCGATCGTAAGCCTTATTGCGCTCGGCTTTATCGATTGGCGTATCATGCTCGCTTCTCTTGTAACCTTTCCGCTCTCGATTTTCTGCATGGGGCTGACCTTCAAGATCAGCGGCAAAAACTTTGACAAATACGACAAGGCGGCTGCTTATATGAACAGCACCATCGTCGAATACATCGAGGGCATCGAGGTTATCAAAGCGTTCGGCAGAGCCGGTGTTTCCTATGAAAAATATGCGGCTGCCATCACCGATTTCCGCACCTTTGTGGTCAAGTGGTTGGCCTCCACCTTTGCGACCATGAAGCTCAGCTTTGCGCTGTTTCCGTCCACGCTCATCGGTACGCTTCCGACCGCGCTTGCCTTGGCGAACGGCGGTTCAATCACACCGGCACAGGCGGCACTTGCTGTGATGCTCTCCATTTCCATGGTCGGTTCGCTTGCCAAATTGGAAGTGTTTTCGGAAAATATGCGTCAAGTCAAATTTACGGTTGAAAACTTGGAGGAATTCCTCGAAATGCCGGCACTTCCCGAACCGGCCGCAAGAGCTGCCATCCGGAAAACCGATGTTTGCTTAAAGGACGTTCATTTCTCTTATACCGGCGACACCAAAGACGAGGTTCTGCACGGCATCGATTTACAGCTTCCGCAAGGCAGCTTCACCGCGCTTGTCGGCCCGTCCGGCGGCGGAAAATCCACGGTTGCAAAGCTAATTGCACGGTTTTGGGATGTCACCTCCGGCGAGATTACCGTCGGCGGCCATAACTTAAAGGAATTCACCTGCGACAGTCTGCTTTCCAACATATCGATGGTGTTTCAGAACGTCTATCTCTTCAACGACACCATCCGTGCCAATATCTGCTTCGGAAAGCCGGACGCCACCGAAGAAGAAATGATCGAAGCCGCCAAAAAGGCGCGCTGCCACGATTTCATCATGGATCTTCCGAACGGCTACGATACGGTTGTCGGCGAGGGCGGCGGCACGCTTTCGGGCGGTGAAAAGCAGCGCATTTCGATTGCCCGTGCGATTTTGAAAAATGCGCCGATCATCATTCTCGATGAAGCGACCGCAAGCATCGATCCCGAAAACGAGCATTTCATTCAACAGGCCATTTCCGAATTGACGCGCGGCAAAACCATTATCACCATCGCACACCGCTTGGCGACGGTGCAGAATGCCGATCAGATTTTGGTCGTGGAGGACGGAAGAATCGCCGAATGCGGCACGCATGAAGAACTAATCCGCAAAGAAGGTCTTTACAAGAAATTCACCGAGATTCGTGAACAGGCGGAAGGCTGGCGGATCGAGACAAGATAAAATACGGAAAAAAGGAGAAACCGGCCATGAAACATAAAATTGAGAAGGATAGCGTACAGGAAACGCTGATTATTCCGTTATATGCGCGCAAAATGTGTTCGGAGCTGTTTCCGCGGCTGTATCGGGATGACACGGCGGCAAAGCTGCTTGCCGATATCGATTACGATTTTTCGGAGGTTGCTGCGAAATCCGCCGGGGTCATGCAGCGTTTCGGCTTTTTGGAGGTCGCTATGCGGCAAAACGATTTGGCGTGGGAAATCCGGGATTACTTAAGCACGCATCCGAAGGCGGCGGTGGTCAATCTCGGCTGTGGCCTTGACAATACCGGCAGAACCTGCGATAACAGACAGTGCAGAATTTACAATCTGGATTTTCCGGACGTGATTGCCGCGCGCAACGAGCTGCTGCCGGCCGGAGACCGAGAGTGGAATGTGCCGTGCGATTTGAATAAAACGGAATGGTTCGGGAAAATCGATGCATCGGACGGAGTCGTGTTTTTTGCTTCGGGCGTATTCTACTATTTCCTTTCCGAGCAGGTCAAAACGCTCGTTTGTGCGATGGCGGATGCCTTTCCGGGCGGCAGACTTGTGTTTGACGCGGCCGGGAAAAGCGCGGTTAAGTTAATCGCGAAAACATGGTTGAAATCCGCAAAAATTCATGACGTTGGAGCCTATTTTTCGGTTTCCGACGCGCAAAAAGAGCTTTCGCCGTGGAAGAAAGGGGTATGCGTTTCGAGCCGTGGTTATATGCTCGGCTATCAGGATTTGAAAGATCCGTCCGTCAGCGGCTTCTTCCGCTTATTGGCGAAGTTCGGCGACAAGGTCATGAAGATGCAGATTGTGCGTTTGGATTTCGAAAAAACAGAATAAAAAGGCCGCTTAGCGCAAAGAAACCTCCTTCCGAACCCGGAAGGAGGTTTCTTTTAGTTACTTGGTGATAACAACCTTTTGTTCTTCTTCGATCCATTCGACGCTTGCGCCAAGCTCTTCGGAGATGAAGCGGATCGGCGTGTAGGTGCGGTCATTCTCAACGAATGCGGGCGAATCGAGCTTGAATCTCTTGCCGTCTACATAGGCAATGTCCGAACCGATGTAGATAAGGATCGTAACATCTTTGTTCGTTTTGGAGTTCTTGCCCTTGATGGTGACAAGCTCTTGCTCCTCATTCCACGAAACGTCGGCACCGAGGTTTTCCGCAACGAATCTTGCCGGAAGCATGGTGCGGTCGTTCACGATCTTCGGAGCAACATCGTTTGTCTTGATCTTTCCGAAGACAAGTGCTTCTTTTTCACCGATGGTAAGGATGATCTGATTTTCGGTGTTATCCTTTTTCGTTTCCGTCCAAGCGGCATACAGCGTTAAGTTTGCCTGGACTTTTGCGGAAAAGTCATACTTCGTTTGCAGCTCCTTGTCGGCATACCAACCGGCGAACGTAAAGCCGTCTTTGGTGGGAGAGGTCGGCTCTTGGAGAACGGAGCCTTTTGCGACGGTTTGATCGGCAAGCTTGCTTGCACCGTTTGTTTCAAACGTAATCGTGCAGGTCGTGACAGTCGAGCCGCCGCTTGAGCCGCTTCCGCTGCCGCCGCTGCCGCTTGTACGGATCGGCGTGATGACAAAGGTATCGGTGGTCATTTGATGCGTTGCGTCGGCGGCCGCACCGTGAAGCACAACCTTGACGGTGTATTTCTTGCCAACCTCAAAGCTGCCTTTTAACGAATAGGTCTCATTGCCGTCTAAGGCGGCAACACTTGTGATGGCAACGGGATTGCCGTTTTCGTCTGTGACGGCGAAGTTTGCGGCCGTAAGGTTTTCTAACGGCTTGTCAAACACCGCGCTGAGATAGTTTCTTCTGGCGGAGCCGGCTCGGACGCTGACAAGAATCTTGGTAATCGTAACATTGCCGGGAACGTAGGTAATCGCGTAGTTGTCGGACGTGAGTCCCGACGCGGTCGTTACGCCATAATGCGTGCGGACCTCGGCCGTTTCGTTGATGCTTTCATGGTAAGCAAGCACCAGCGCGCCGCCAAGCACGGTTTCATCCTCGCCTTCGATAAAGCCATCATAGGAAACCGAAAGCTCCGGATTGGGATCGCCGTAAACGCGGCTGACATCGTTTACCGTGACGGTCAGTTTTTTCGGAACGACTGTGAGGATGCCTGTGCCGGAAACCGAAAGAAGGAGGTTCTTGGTTTGGTTTTCGGTGAGAACGGCGGTGATTTCATAGCCGCCGGGAAGGACATCTGCGTCTTCTTTCGTGCCGTCGCTTGTAAACCGGGTGGAACGTGTGAAATCTGCAAGCTGTTCTTCGGTAATGAGCTCACTGTCGCTTTCCAATGCAAAGACAGGCTTATCGCCGTAAACCTTGGAAATGCTCTTGGGTCTTACCGTGATATGCGCTTGGTGGATTTCGAAGGTGCCTGTGCCGTTTACGATGTAGTTGCCGCCGTCGGCGTTGGTGATGAGTACCGTTGCCGTACCGGCGTTGGTGTTGTCCTTAAAGGCGGTCGTATACTCGGTGTCGGAAATGACATCCTCGCCGTCTTTGACGGTAATGACGGAGGGTTCAATGGCTTTGCCGTTATAGATGTGCGTTCCGTCTACCGTAACGCTTGCGGTGACCGCTTTCTTGGCAATCGTGAAGTCGATGTCGCGCGTACCCTTGAAGTTGCCCGTACCGGCGACGGTGAGCGTGTAGGTGCCGGCATTTGTTTTGCGGTTGTCGGTGACAGTAAAGGTTGCATTCAGCCGGTCGCCGCATACAACAGAGGATACGGTCTGCGTTTGTTCTTTGCGGTTATAGGTGAGGGATGAGCCGAGCGTGATCTTTGCGTCGGCGATATCTCTT
Source organism: uncultured Eubacteriales bacterium (assembly GCA_900546385.1). Taxonomy (GTDB): domain Bacteria; phylum Bacillota; class Clostridia; order Oscillospirales; family CAG-382; genus UMGS882. Next base: position 85,237 of record URCT01000001.1, read on the forward strand.
CTTTCGACGGTCACCGTGACACTGCTTTCGGCGGTATTGTTGTGGTTGCTGTCGCCGATGACTCTGTACCAAACGGTATATTCCGCGGCATTTTCCGCTGTGGGAACAGCCGTCGTCCAATTGCCGTCTCCGAGCTTATACTCGAATGAGCCGCCTGCCGCAGAGCCTGCCGTGACAAGGGCGTGCGAACTGCCGTCATAAATGAAGGGACTTGCGCCGGGCGCGGTTTCGATGACGGCATTTGCCTTTCCGATATGGAAGGGAACCTCCTGCTTATCAAAGCCGTAGTTGCCCTTGGCTGTTACCGTGACTTTTGCGCCGTCCTCGGCGTAGGTGTTGTTTTCGTAGGCGACTTCAAAGTCTCTTCCTTCGACGAGCGTTTTGTCCTCCACCGTGACGGTCACGGTCGGTTTCTTTTCGTTGCCGTCGTAGATGTAGTCGGTTTCCGAAAGCACAATCGTCGGCTTGAGGGTGCAGGGCGTGATCGTGTAAATAAGCTCTTTCGTACCGCCGAAGTTGCCGAGGCCGGTGACGGTTATTTTCTTTTCACCGACGTTTGTCGTATCCGCAGGGTAGGTCAGCGTATAGTCCCTTTCCTTGAGAAGCTCGAATGCCTCTTTGCTTTCGTCGTATTTGTATTCACCGTAAATATACGGAATTGTCGATTTTCCGGTGTACACAAAGGAATCTCCGGATGGGAAAGCAATGGCATTGTCGCCGATGTCTCTCGGCTTGACGGTTACATGGACGGTTTCTTCGCCGCCGTAGTAGTAGTCCGGATATGCCGGCTCAAACACAACGGTGTAATCGCTGCTTTCTGCCACAGTGGTCGGGGCTTTGCCCTTAAACTTCCAAGAGCCGCTAATTTCGTGTCCGCTCACCGTTGCCGTACCGCTAATACTGTCCGCCGGAACGGCTTTGTTGTTGTAGGTGACCTCGATAGGATCGACGGAAAGCAGGGGTCTGTCTTTGTCGGCAATCATAATCGTGAAGGGAAGCTCATCGGTGCAATAGTTGTGATCTTTGGTATAGATTCTTACTTTGATCGTGTAGGTCTTGTTCGCGTCATCGGCACTTAGATTGTCGGCGATTGCAAAGGTAATACCGCTAGTATCACGGCTTATCGTGCGAATGATCCGGCTGTCTCCTGCGCTGACCATATCCGAGTGAATTTCATAGTCCCTGCGGTCCACATCGCCAAAGGAGCTTACGGTAACGGTTTTTGCGTGCGTATCGATGTAGCGAACCTTGTACGTATAGCCGTGGAAGTCGACGTTCTCGATGCGTGCGGGCGTTATGCAGCCGTAGGCTTCGTTTCCTTCTTCTGCCAATTCGTAATTGTTTGCGGCTTTTGTGTCACGAAGCGTAACAACTGCCGTTGCAGAGACCGGTATCGTACCGAGGTTTTGACCGACATTTTGGCTGTCGTAGGTAATGCTGTCGATGGTGTAATCCTGTTCGGCGAGGTCGACCTTGACCGTTTTACTGTCTTCATCCAAGAATGTGATGCTTTCGATGTTCTTGGGATCGCCGTTCGTAGTGCCGTCGTAGACCTTGGGAAGGCAGACGATCTTATAGACAAGCTTGTATTTGGCAATGCGGCAACGGAGTGTACCATAAGCCGAATCAAGGTGATTTTCATCGCCGAACACCTTGTAGTACACGACAAATTCACCGGCATCGCGGCTTGTGAGCGGTGTGTCTGACCAAACGGCAGCGGCACTTTCGGGATTGTCGGTGGTGTACTTCATGGTGCCGACCGTTCCGATGACGCGTCCGCTTGTGTGAAGCGTCTGCGGCGTGTTGTCCGTTACCTTGTATACAAGGTTGGACACAGCCGTCGGCACTTCATAGTCAACCCCTTCGACAAGAGGTGCTTTGTTGACCTTGATGGTCGCTTTTCCGGTAACAGGTGCATACAAATAGGCATTGTCGCCGGTCGGCGTGAAGAGCCATGCGGCTTCATAATCGCCTGCACCGGAGGGGCCTTCGTTCGGTTTTTCCCATTCAAACGTGCCTTCGACTTCGGTTTTGTTTACATCGTCATTCAGCTTGCCCGAAAGCTGAATTTTGCTTATTTTATCGCCGTATGTAATTGTACCGTTGTCACTAAGCTTCGGATTTCCGGTCGGCACGATCTGATTTCTTGCATAGACCATGACGGTTACTGTGAAATCCGCATAGTTCTGTGCGTGTACCGTGACCGTGATCCGAGCGACTTCCGCGTCGGCAAGCGCGAGAACCTTTTTGACGGGAATCGACAGAACGCCGTTTTCGTCAATGCTCACCGAGCCTTCATCCAGATATCCGCCGTCCATGATGTAGGTGTTTGTCACGGTATAGCTCTTTGTGCCGTAAGACAATCCGGTCGGCAGCTGTTTCAAAAGCGCGGAAACATCATAAGTATAGGTGTGTGCCGCACCGTTCCGGACGGTAGCGCCGCCCTCGCCGGGTTCATAGCCTGTCGGCAGGTCAGCTTGCTCGATATACATACCTGTGTCAACGGTTGTGTATGTCGTGTCGTTACTGTCGTTATCCTTGAAGGTATAGTTGCTGTTCCCCAGCTCAACCGTGAAGGACACATCCGCGTATTCTCCGGCATCAGGCTTTGAGAAGTTTGCATTCAGATTGCGAATCTTGTAATCCTCGTTGTATTTCAGTACGATACCGCCTGCCGGGCAGTTGTCATAAAAGAAATGCGGCGGCGAATCATTCTTTCCGATATTGTCGACTGTAATCTCCCTTGTACCGTCATATTTTTTGATATAGGTACATACTCCAACTTCCGTCAGCACACGCGGGTGAATTGTCCAGTTTACGCTCACAGAACCGATATAGTCGCTGTCTTCTTTCGCAGTGATTGTCATTGTATAGGTTCTTGCGTCAGTACCTGTCGTTTCGCCGTTAATGGTATATGCGTCTGCCGGCACAACGTGTCCGAAAAGCTTTACAGAATCTATTTCCGGCTGGAATTCTTCGGCATCGCCATTCGATAGGGGCGTATAGGTGAATTCAGACTGCTTCAAAGTGATCGTTGCATCTTGAAGGAATGCACCGACATTCAGCGTGTATGTCTTGCTTCTTCGCGTGTAGCCTTGCTTGCTCACCTCTGCCCAGACCGTATAAGTTCCGCTTTGCGAAATATCAAACGTTCTTTCGGGGCACGTATATATATCGCTCTCGCCCTCAGCCGACACCGGGGTCAGTGCGGTATCACCCTCCTTTTGAATGAATAAGACGCCGCTTCCGTTCCAGCCATTGTCTACCCAAGACTCAAAGCTGAAAACAAACGGTTTATAAACACTGATACTGCTTTGCGTTGCAATCTTTTGGCCATCGATCATCAATATCGGGTCTTTCGTTACCGGAAGCGGCTGCACTTTGACATTGTTTACCGTGTTTCCGTCTCCGAGAAACTCTTCTAACATACCGGCGTCATACCATTTGTACCCGGACTGGTCGGAATTGTATACCTGATAGCCGTACATCTCAGCATCAGCATTTGGCAGAATACTGCTCCAGGTTGCTCCGTCCTTAACAGTTATTGCGCTTATTGTAAATAGCTGATTGCCGGCGTTAAACCTTGCCGTTTTTCCGCTGAAGATGACGCTGTTTACGGTGCCTTTGTCGTTAAACGCCATATTGGATTCGCCGGAAACGGTAATCTCATTCACTGTTTTTCCGTTCAGTTTAATTGTTGTTCCGTGGCCTTTTGTGATGGTGTAACTGCCGACCGCATCAGCAAGAAGCGTAACCGTATGCACACCACTGGCGGCCATTGAATCAACAGCATCCTGAAAGTCTGTATAGACGCGGCTTCCACCGTTTCTGACAGTGACTTGTGCCACAATCTGACCGTTGCAGTAGTCGCACATTCCGTCGCCGTCGCTGTCGTTATGCTCTGTGCATTTTACGACGGAAATGTTGAAGAATTCAAAGTCAGGGTATACAAGCTCATGATTGTAGGACAAATAGCCGCTGCCGTCGGTATACTTAAATGCATATCCCGTTTTTAAGAAGTCGCCGAGTGTATAACCGGTTCCGTTTTGCAAAGAGACGCTGCAGAAGGTTCCGTTGTCAATCTGTATTGTCGGCTTATCTGCGTTAAAGTAACGGTTTGCGTTGATTCCGCCGAGCGTTCCGCTCCAACCGTCCATAACGAGCGTGTTGTTGTTGTATACATTGATAAGTCCGCGTTCGGTTACATTGCTTGAATTGTAATCCTCTTTTGCGCTGTGTCCGGTAAGGATGAGCTTTGCGCCTGCGGTCACATCTGTTACATTATAATTTGAATCCCAGGTCAATTTGCCGATCTCAAACCAACCGCCGGTAACGCTTTTGTTGTTGAAATCAAGCGTCAGCGTCTTTTGGTCGAGAACGGCGTTAAAGTCTACATCGGCAAGCAGCGTCAGCTTCGAATCGTTTTCCGCCGTGTTTACGGCTTCCGCCAGAGAATTTCCACCAAACGGAATGTAGGTGATCTTTGCGTCAGGGCTCTCAATCATAACGCCCATCTGCTGTTTGCAGTCGCGGCAATAGTAGTTTTCGTCGAGATTCTTGTGTTCGCAGGCTTTGCCGCAATCGGGGCACTTTCCGTTATCCGTAAAGCCGTTTGAATGGTCGCAGGGATAGCCGCAAACGCATTTGTTGCCGGTTGTTATTTCGTGCGTATGACTGACGACCTTAACGTTATCAAGCCTGTAAACATACCCGTCAACTACGTTTCCGCTGCCGTTTGACGCAAAGGCATACCCTTTTGCCAAAAGCTCATTTGCCTTCATTTGGTCTTTAAGGTTGTCGGACAATTCAATTTTCCAAAATGTCCCTTTACTCAAATTCATTTCCGGTGTGGGTTTTTGTTGAACCGACAAAAGATTTACTGTCACTTTGTCGCTTGCTACGTTCAGCGCACCGCCGACAACTCCGTCACCGCTTGTTCCGCTTTGGACAACACTTACGATTCCTTCTCCCGCAAGCGTCAGTGTGCTGCCGGATTTAATGGTGATATTATTATCAATATTATTGCCACCCAGGTCAAGCGTCATGTTTTTTTCGATGGTGCATGACTCAGCAACGCTTTTTAACAGCGTAACAGTATCGTTTGCATTTGCGGCAGCAATCGCGTCTTTAACGGATGTGTAGTATGTACCGGCACACTTTGCCGTCATTGCTTTTCCGCAGTACAGGCAATTGTTGTCTGCGTCAATGCCGGTGTGCTCACATTTCATCACTGCAAGCCCAAACGTTGTGGCTACCGTGTCGTTTTGTGCATCTGCAAGCGGAACCCAGTCTCCGAAATAATTGACGCCGCGGTAAAAACGGTAAGCATACCCTTCGTCGCTCGGAATCAAATCGGCAAGGGTAACAACATTCTTTTTAAGCGTCCACTGCCCTGCATTAATGTGACCGCCGCGCAGTGTAACATCTCCGCCGTAAACCTGCAGCTGCAAGAGAGCCGTATTCACATTCTCCGGTTCAAAAACAACCGTTCCGCCGCTGCGCACGACTAAGCCGACAGCACCGTTTCCGCTGTGGTCTGTAACGGTCAGCTTGCCTGTGCTCGAAGAACCGCCCACATTCAGGGAATATCCGCCAAGACTGTGACCGTTAAGATCAAGAGTAAGCCCTTTGCTTTCGGTTTTCACATAAATTCCGTCCGGCAACGACAGCTGATTGTCCTTTGCAACAACTGTAATCGTACTGCCGTCGGCGGCATGATTGATCGCGTCAGCGAGGCTTGCGTAATGTTTAAGCAGATCATAACCCTCATTGTTCTTAGTCATGATCCTCGCAACCATTGTCTGCTTGCACACCTCGCAGCGGCTGTCGGTCGAATCCAGAACTGCATGCGGGCAGGGCATGCCGCAGACCTCGCACTTACCGGTTGTGAAACCACCGGGGTGGTCACAGGTCTGAGAACACACCGTGCACGAATAGAGATCGCCGTTTCCTTGCTCCCACGTATGCGTATGCTTCACGATTTTCACATTGCCCGTCCAGAACGTCATGGACGCAGATGTACACGGAAACTCGCTCTCGTTAGCCTTATTCACAAAGGCATAGCCGTCCGCCAGCAGCGCGTTCAGATTCTTGTAGTTTTTAGACCCCTCCACCGATATGCACCGCGCGTCCACCGCTTCATCGTACTCAACCTGGAACACACCATTGCTCAGGCCGTTTGTCAGTTTCGCGCTGTCGGTGACCGTCAGGCCGCCATTCAAATCCAAATCGCCCTGAAAGTCCAGTTCGCCGCTTGCGGCATAGACCGCAGGCTTGCACGTCATGGCATTCCCATGTGTACCCTGCAAGCCGCCGGTGGCGGTCACTTTGTCTGCAAAGGTCACTTTGCCGCCGGTAACCGCAATGGCGGGAGAAGCTTTGTCAGTGCTGCTGCCGCCTTGCGCGGTCAGCGCACCTTTGAAAATCAGTTCGCCGCCGGTGACGGAAACAGCGCATTCGCTCGCGTCTTTGGTTTCGCCGGCCTGGGCGATATAGGCCTTACCCTCGATGGTCAGCGTGCCGTTTTTCACCGTCAGTGGAATGCCGTTCGCGCTTGTCAGCTTCCTGCCGTTCATGTTCACTGTGACGGTCTTGCCTGCCGCATCGAACGTGACGTTCCCCGTCATGTCGGCATCCAGCATCAGCCACTGGATGCTGCTGTCGCTTACCGCTGCGTCGATGGCGGCCTGCAGCGTGTCGTAGATCGTGCCGTTGCTGTCTCTGACCGTGAGCTTCAAGCCGCAGTAAAGGCACTTGCCGTCTTCACCGGCCTCCGGATGGCTGCACGCGGCAACGGCGAGGGGTGTCGTTACTTTTGTTTGGTTTTTCAGAGTTTCCAGCTTGATAGGCTCTCCTAACGTGGAGTTGCTGTAATCATAGAAGCAATAGCCATCCGCCAGAAGATCGGCACAGGTGATACCGCTTAGCGTATTGATCTCATGGATCACGCCGCCGGAGAACTTGGCCTCGGCAGGCTGGCTTTCGTTGCTATAGACGGCGAGCTTGCAGCAGACGGTCGTGGCTTGACCGTCAAACTTCACCTTGGCACCTGGCTGCACCTTCAGTCCGGTCATCTCGCCGTCGATCTTGCCGCCGCCGACGCTGTCGATGACCGTCAGGTTGCCGGTGCGCGTATTGGAAGACGAGCCTATATAGCCGCCTACCATAAGGCCGCCGCCGCTCAGCGTGTGGCCGTTGAGGTCGATGGTGAGCGTACCGTCCGCATAGAGCACAGGATATCCATTCTTATCCGGCAGCTTGAGTGTATTCTCCGCCGCGATGATTTTGACCGTGCCGTTATCCTTTGCCGCTTCCAGCGCATCGGCGATATCCGCGTGAAACGTGGTCGCTTTGTTGACTTCCACCATAGCGACAATCGCAGCCTTACAATCGCTGCAAATGTATGCGCCGGAGGTGGTTTCGCTCACCAGCTTGTGCGGACAGTCCGCACCGCAGTCCGTGCACTTGCCGTTCTCCCAGCTCGTATGCGGGCAGTCCGCGCCACAGGCGCACTTGCCGTCTACGATGGTGTGAGTGTGTTCCTTGACCGTCACGTTGACCATGTAGTCGCTCTTGCTGCCGTCCTGCACGATGCCGTCATTATTATAGAAGGCATAGCCGTTGGCTAACAGGGACATAGGCGGAATGGTGGTGCTTGCGTCATTATTCGTAATTGCACCGAACGTACCGCCGCTGATGGCGACGGTTCCGGCACGATTGTAGAATTTGACACTGCTGAATGTGCCCCCCGTGATGTTCAGTGTACCGTCGTTGTACCAGCTGCCCGCGTGCAGTGAGCCGCCGGAGACGGTGACGGTTGCGCCCTCGCCCACCGTGAGGCCAAGCATCCTGCCGCCGCTGATGGTCACCGTGCCGCTGTTCCCGTTACAGGTAAGTTGGCCGGCAATGCCTCCGCCTTCAGCGACACTATTTTCATATCCGATCTGGCCGCTCTGAATGTCCAGCGTACCACGTATAAAGTCGAGATCGTTGATTTGGCCGTTTATCGTGCCGGTACCTTCGCTGTCACTCACAACGGTCAGGTCGCCGGGATAGACAGCGGTTACCGTTTGCGTCTCCTCGTTATACGCTATGTTGCCCACCATGAGGTAATCCACCGTCTTGCTGTTCAAGTCCAGCGTCAGCTCTTTGGTGACGATTGCTAACGTGGATTCATCACCCGCATTGACGGCGTCCCAATCTGTCACATGGTTCGCTAACAGCTTGACGGTGTCGCCGCTCTGCGCTTCGTTCAGTGCTGCCGGGAGGGAGGTAAAGGTGCCTCCGTCTGTGCCGTCAGATTTTGTCACAGAAACGGCAGCTTCATCGGCCGCAAGCTCTGCGATATCCGTGCCGTCTTCTTTCGTCGGCGGCACCTCGGTTTCTTCGGTGGTTTTGTCTGTTCCGGTTTCTCTTTCCGCCGTTTCAGCGACGGCAGTGATTGTCTCGACGGTTTCGAATGTGCCGCTTGTGTCGGCAAACACTGCTGTCGGCAGCATCGAAACGCAGAGCATCACCGCTAAAAACAGACTTAAAGCTCTTTTTCCCATCGTGTGTTTTTCCTCCTGAAAATGTTTGTTTTGTGTCTTACGGATTGACCCTAACAGAAAATCATCGCGCATCAAACCCTTTCGCAAAGTCATCTGTGCACAATTATTCATAATTATACCATATACGGAAGCATTTGTCATCGTCCCAAAGTATGATTTTTAATTTTCGTCATTTTGCACAACTGTACGAAATTTCTTCCGCAAAAAGAAAAAGAGATGTTCGCTTCACATCTCTTGATCGTTTGGATGGTTTCCGGCTTTTAGCGTTTTCGTCGCACAGCCTTTTTACAGATATTTCCGAAGAAGTTCCACAAGCTCATTTACGGTGCTTTTGCCGGAGAGCTTGCACAGCCTTCTTAACCGATAGTAAAGCGTGCCTTCCGAGATGAAAAGCTTTAACGCGATGCTGACGCGGCTCTCTCCCTTCAAAAGACAGTCAAGGATACGAAAATCGGTGTCGTCACAGCAGATAAGGCAGTTTTCAAGGTCTGTAACTTCGCTTACGGTTTTGTCTGCGTAAAAATTGAACAGTCTGTCCTGGCCGTGTTCCGCAGACGGGCGGTCTTCGGGCAGCTCGCGGTATTCCGTCGAGGCGTTCCGGAAAAACTCTGCGCGAACGCGGACGACGGCGTTTACGTCGGTCGGGTTCTTCGACAGATAGCTCCAAAGCTCGGTACATTGCCGCCCGAGTTCTTCATAATCGACGGTGAAGGTCGAGATTCCCGGCGAGAGTGGACCGGCAAATACCGGCGACAGCATTGTGTCGCTGAAGCCGATCGCCCACAGTTCTTCCGGTATCCTGACACCGGCCTCCCGCAGCATCGACGACGCGGCAAGCGTGAACACGTCGTTTGTGTATACAATCGAATCATAAGAGCCTTTTACCGCGAGAAAGCTGTCCACGCAAGCCCGTATGCCGGAGTCATTATAGAAAATGTCGGATTCCTTTCCGGCCGCACGCATGAAATTCGCTTTTTTGCGGTCGGACGCAGAGTCCGGATTCACACCGAGAAGGGCTGTTTTTGTTCTGCCGTTTGCGCCAAGGTAGGAAAAAATTCTTTCCATGGTGTCGTTATAGTCCATAATGACCATGCTGGAGTCGTGTGACGGCACCGGCGGTTCGTAGTTTAAGAAGAGCATATGGATTTTCTCCGCACGGCAGGCACGGATAAGGCGTTCCATCAAGCGGTCGGATGCGCCGATGATTGTTAAAAAGCGTTTTTCATCGCCGAAGAGCCGGGCTGCGGCATGACCGAGGATCGCGTTCTCGTCCGTTTCGCGAAGGTTGATGCCCTTTCTGCTTGCGGCTTTCCGTATGCCTTCCATCGCTTTGCTGTACCAAAGGCCGCTCTTGAATGCAACCTCCGAGCAGATCCACATATCCATAAATCCCACCTCCCGACAGTATTTTACACAATCCTTTGTTCCGTGTCAAGTATACTTCAAATTAAATCTGCCGGTAACGGTTATTTTTGAAGTTTTGGATGGGTGCGCTGTGTTATGATAGGATATATCCTACATCATCTGAAAGGCAACGCATTCAAATGAACAGAGTAACCGTAAGCGATACCACCATCAAAATTCCGGTCTATCCGTCGGGAGAGGCCGAAAAGCTGCCGGTTTTTGCCGAAAACCGGGTGCATCAGCGCACGAGCGGCGCACCGTATCCGAACGCCGTGACCGCCGACGCGCGGATTTCGGACGTTCCGGAGGAGCGCACGCTGCGGGCGGTCGTTCTTGAAAACGACTTTATCCGCGTGACGATTCTGCCGGAGCTTGGCGGAAAGATATTCAGCGCGCAGGATAAAACGACCGGAAAGGATTTCTTTTACCGCCAGCACGTGATAAAACCGGCACTAATCGGTCTTCTCGGCCTGTGGATTTCGGGCGGAATCGAGTTTAACTGGCCGACGCACCACAGACCGTCGACCTTTCTTCCGACCGACGTGACGATCGAAGAGGGCGAACACGAATCCATCGTGTGGCTCACCTCAAGCGACGTTTTTGACCGAATGCTCGGTTCGGTCGGCATCGCGCTCCGGGATGACAGGGCCTATTTTGAGACACGCGTCCGGCTTTACAACCGCACGTCCGAGAGACGCTCGTTCCTTTGGTGGGAGAATGCGGCGGTTCCGGCAGGGCCGGAGTTAAGAATATTCTTTCCGCAGGACGTCGGGCACGTGTTTTTTCACTACCGGCGCAACACGGCCGCCTATCCGGTCGCAGGCGGTTGGTTCAACGGACATAAGATTCCGGAAAACACGGATATCCGTAGGCACGGCAACACACCGTTCCCGACATCGTATTTTTCGGCGGCGAGCCGGTTCGACTATTTCGGAAGCTACGACGAGCGCACGGGCGGCGGTGTTGTACACGTGGCGGATCACCACATCTCACCCGGCAAGAAGATGTTCACATGGGCCTACGACCAGCTTGCACGGACATGGGAAAAGGCATTGACCGATACCGACGGCCCGTATCTTGAACTTATGGCCGGTTCTTACTCGGATAACCAGCCGGATTTTTCGTGGCTTGCGCCGTATGAAGAAAAGCGATTTTCGCAGTATTGGTATCCGATAAACGACACGGGTGTGCCGTGCTTCGCCAATCTCGATATGGCGGTGTCGGTGTGTTCCGATCGAGTGGTGATAAGACCGACCGGGACATTTGCCGACTGTGAAATCGTTGTGCGCGATGAAAAAAGAGAAATTGCCCGTGAAACGGCTTCGCTTGAAGTGTCGCAGAATCACGTTACGAAATTTGTCGGAGACGTTATCGGCGAGGTGCGGATCACCGTACAATCTGCCGGAAAAACGCTTGTCGACTATACGACGATGAAACCTCCGAAGGACGAGAACGTATCGGTGATCGAGGGCTTCCCGACGCCGGACGAATGCCGTTCGTCGGAGGAGGCGTTTTTGACCGGCACGCACGTTATCGGCTACCGTGACCCGGCGGCGAATGCCGAGCGGTATTTTGAAAAGGCGGTTGCGCTCTCAAACGACAATTTTGAGGCATATGCGTCTCTTGCGGAATGCATGGAACGCCGCGGAAATTATGAGGGAGCGTATCGGAACATACGCCGTGCACGTGAGATACAGACCTTGCGCGACAACCGACCTCCAAGCGGCAGAATCGCGTTTCTTCACGGAAACATTGCCCTTATGCTCGGAAAGACGGAAGAAGCGGAAGCGGCATTTTGGGACGCGTATTTCACTTCGGACACGAAGGATGCCGCTCTTGTGCGGATCGCGGAGCTTGAGGGCTTGCGCGGCGATTTTGCCGCGGCGAAACGCCATGCCGCCGAATCGCGTGCCGGTATCAGTGCGGCGGTCATCCGTATCCTTGCGGAGAACCGGCTCGGCGAAAAGACGAATGTAATCGAAACGCTGAAAGAATATCCTATGAGTCAGGCACTGCGCTTTGCGGCTGTCGTTTGCGGCGCATATGACCGAAAGGCGTTCTATGACGGTCTGTCCGATGCGCCTTCGCAGACCTGTATCGATATTTTTGAGGATCTGTCGCGCGCCGGATTCGCGGACGAAGCGAAAGCGGTGCTGGAAGGGCTTATAGCCTCCGGAAAACGCTGTTCCCGGATGGTTTGGTATCTTCTCGAAAAAGAAGCGGAAACCAAAGAGGTGTGCGGTGTCTTTCCGCACCGCGAATGTGAGAGAAAGGCACTGGAAACGGCGTTCCGGAACGGCGATGCCTATGCCGACTATCTGCTCGGCTGTCTTTTCTGCGGCAGACGTGCCTATGCAAAGGCACTTGCTCTGTTTGAAAAGACCGGCCTTCCGGAGGGAAAAAGAAACGCCGCGGTCTGCCTGTGGAAGCTCGGGCAGAAGCAGGAGGCACTCGAAAAGCTGAAAGCGGCGGCAGAACAACTGCCGGATAACGATCAGATTTTATGGGAGCTGTTTCGGGTAGAGAACCGGCTCGGCGCACCGACGGAGGATGCGGAAAGCCTTCTTGCGAAGAAAAAGCGCATTCGGGATGACATCTGCACCGAATATGCGATGGCACTCTGTCGGAAAGGTGAACCGGAAAAAGCCGTGGCACGCATGGCCGGACATGACTATGTCCCGTGTGAGGGCGGAGAAGGCGCTGTTGCCGACGCGTGGATTCTTGCAAACAAAATGCTTGCTGACCGGATGTATGCAGACGGCCGATATGCGGATGCGCTCGCTCTGTACGAAAAGGCGGAGACGCTGCCGGAAAATATCGGTTCCGGCTGGTGGAACGACGCGAAGAAGGCACCGCTCAAATATGCCGAGGGACTGTGTCTTGCAAAACTCGGAAAGCATGAAGACGCGCACAAGCGTTTCGAATGGATCACGGCACTGCTTACGGATTTCTTCTCGGATATGGCTCTGCCGGAATTAGATATCGTAAAGATAAAAGCATATAAAGAACTCGGAGATGCTTTCGGCGCACAACGGACAATCCGGGCGGCGCGTGCGCGTTTTGAAAAAGAGATTGTCCGGCGCGACAGCGGCTTCTTCCGAACGACGCCGTTCTTCGACAGCTTTTATGCCGAGAGCGATGCCGCGGCGGAAAGATACGCTCATTACGGAAAACTTCTGGCGGAGCTTGAAAAAGTTTCGTCGGACGGTTGGCAGGAAGACGAAATGCGTGTATAATATAATGAGGAAGATGCTTGAAGAAGTTCCTTGGAACGACGGATAAAAATCACAAAGCTTATAAAGGAAGACAGAACCATGAAGATTCGAAACGGCCTGCATGACGGAATGGTCATGCAGCGCGATATAGCGACCGGCGCGTGCGATAGCCTCTTTGCGCTCGAATGTGAGGGAGAACCGACCGCGACGTGCGATGGCAAAGCGGTACATCTCGAACGTGACGGCGAAGGTTGGCGTTTGACCGGCATACCGGTCGGCGGCCCGTATACACTGACGCTGTGCGACAAAAACGAAAAGGTGAGTTTTACCGAGCTGTATGTCGGCGACGTTTGGATTCTTGCCGGTCAGTCGAACATGGAGGGAGCCGGGCGCATGACCGGCGTCGAATATGCCTATGAGAAACATCCCGATTTGTCGGTGCGGGCGTTCTATTTGGACGACCGTTGGGACTTCGCCCGTGCGCAGCTCTGCGCGCCGTGGAAGAATGCAGACAGAGCCATCGCGGCGAAGTTCATGCAGCTGCGCCAAAAATCGATTTGGAAAGAACCGATCCCGTCTGAAAAACAGATCACCGGCGTCGGGCCGGGACTGTTCTTCGCGTTACAGATGAAGAAATACACGGGCGTTCCGCAGGGGTTGATCGCGTGCGCTTTTGGCGGCGCGAGCCTTGCGGACTGGGATCCCGAAAACACGGCTTCAGACGCGTATTATCCGTCGCTTGTCCGTCGTTTCAAGGCGTGCGGAAGCCGGGTGCGCGGCGTGTTTTGGTATCAGGGAGAGGCGCAGGCGTCGGATGGCGGCGTCGCGTCGTTCGATGACGATATGAAGAAGCTTATCGGAGCGATGCGCCGGGACTTCGGCAAGGAGCTTCCGTTTGTCCAGGTGCAGATCGGGTCACACGCGCTTTACAGCCTGTCGGAACCGTCGGCAAAGGCATGGACGGCGATGCGGGAGAAGCAGAGATTGCTTGGCGATAAGATACCGCGGCTCGGCACGGTCACGGCGGTGGACTGTCCGCGTGACGATTTGATACACCTGAGCGCACAAGGGCAGAGAAGAGTCGGGAAGCGTGCGGCACGCGTGATGGCGTACCTCTGCGGATACGGTGCAAAGCCTGCACCGGAGATCGAGTCGATTCGCATCGAGCCGGACACGGTGCGCTATTTTTGGTGCTGTATCAACGTAAGGTACAAAAATTTGGATGGAGATCTGACGGCATACGGGGATAATCCGATGGGCTTCTCGATTACGTCGGAGGGTGAGACCCCGTATCTGTATCCATACCGCGGCATCGCAGGCATAACGTTAAACGGCGACACCGTGTGCATACGGACGGAGCTTACCGCAGAGCAGCTTAAAACCGTCAGCCTGTGGTACGGTGCCGGACTTTCCTGTGTCTGCACAATCACGGACGCAGACGGAATGGCACTGCCGGCGTTCGGACCGTTGAAACTGTCGGAGTGGATCGACAAATAACCGAAAGTGACAATAATATTATGGAAAAGAAGTATACAAAAGGGACTGTCATCGAGAGCGGCAATCTGTATACGGCCGACCTCGGAAGATACGATTTTCTGCCGGAGGATTGCGTCGTGACGGATGAGCCGGAATACCGTGCGCCATCGTCTGCGGCGAAATATCCGTTAGCTGTCGCCTTTTTACTGAAAGACTTAAAGAACGTGACGCTCGATTTCGGCGGCGCGGCACTTGTCTTTCACGGAAAAATCGTTCCGTTCATTCTCGATGGATGCGAGAACGTAACGATACGCAACTGCACGATCGATTATGACCGTCCGTTTTACACGGAAACGCATATTTTAGACGTTTCGGAAGACCGGCTTGCGCTTGGCTTGAAGGACGGCTTTCCCTGTCGCGTTGAAGACGGAAATCTGGTCGCGGTCAGCACATACTGGGAGAACCGGCTCAATCACGGCGATTTGCTGATGCAGCCGTATGACCCGGCAACCGGGGTGCCTGCATCATCGATGATGCTTGCGTTGATCGGAGACGAAATATTTCCGTATCCCGATCCGCCGCTCCCGGTGCACCATTTAAGGGTTGTCGGTCACGGAGATAAGACCGTCACCTTGTCCGGCAAGTTTCCGCCAAACTGGAGACCGGGCACCGATCTTGCCTTCACGCACGAGATACGCGACAAAAATACGTTTACCGCTGCCGGC
Organism: uncultured Eubacteriales bacterium; assembly: GCA_900546385.1. Classification (GTDB taxonomy): domain Bacteria; phylum Bacillota; class Clostridia; order Oscillospirales; family CAG-382; genus UMGS882. The sequence continues at coordinate 100,606 of URCT01000001.1, forward strand.
TGCACCGGCATTACGCTTGAGAATGTCCGCATTTTTCACGGTGCGGCGATGGGCTTTGTCGGAATGCATTCACGCGACCTGATTTTCAGGCGGTTTGATATGTATCGGGATGAGGCGCATCCGAACTATGTCACGAACAACGCGGACGCGATACACACCTTCGGCTGCTCCGGAAAAATATGCATCGAGGACTGCCGCATGGATTCCATGCTTGACGATTTGTTAAACGTTCACGGCAACTTCACGGTGACCGAGCGTGTGAGCGGAAAGAACATTATCGCACGTTCACCCGGCAAGGGCATGACCAATCGAATGAAAAACTACCTTTCCGGAACGAAAATTGCCGTTTATAACGGTCAGACGACCGAGGAAAAGCGGACGCTGACGGTGGCCTGCTGTGAGCCGGATTCAAAGGACGAGCGGCTTTTTGTGTTAACGACAGAAGAGGACGCAGCGGACGTTTGCACCGGCGATCTCATCGAGAACTTAAGCGGAAACGCGGATGTCACGGTGAAAAACTGTACGTTCGGCAGATTTCGCGGAACCATGCGGATACAGACGCGCGGAACGGTGTTGATCGAGAACTGCTCGTTTGCGAATCCGAACGACAATGTCCTTTTTTTCGGCGATTCGGTCTATTGGTATGAATCCGGGCCGGTTCGGAATGTGATGCTTGAAAATTGCCGTTTCGGCGGCGCGATAAATGCGTGTCCGCAAGTTACGGTGACGAAAAAGGAACCGTATTATCATAGCGGAATCCAAATGGAAAACTGCCGTTTTGCGACGGATATCATCTTCAAGGGCATTCAGACGGACAGAATGCGCTTTGTCGACAATACGTGCGACAGCGGGAAAATACCGACCGTGAAGCTATGCGGCTGCGGCATATGCGAAGCCGACTGCACCGTCGTAAGAGAATGAAGAAGCTAAGGAGAACAAAAATGTTAAACGGAATGAAGCTTATCGGACACATCACACCCAAAAGCTCCGCTGTAATTGCAAGCTCGCGCTTTGGTATCGGTCTTGAGAAAATTGATCGGTATCTGTATGACCCGACACCGGTTTACGACCCGTTGGCGCAGACCGGCGTGAAATACGTCCGCATACAGTCCGGCTGGATGCGCACCGAAAAAGAAAAGGGCGTTTATGACTGGAACTGGATCGACGATATCGTCGACAATCTCGTGTCACGCGGCATGGAACCATGGATATGCCTTTGCTACGGCAATCCGATTTGGTCGGAGAGGGCGGCGAATGTCCGCGGAGCCATCGGTGTCCCTCCGATCTTTTGTGAGGAAGAAGCGGCGGCATGGGACAGATACGTGTCGGAATGCGTGAAGCGATACCGCGGAAAGGTCAAAATGTTCGAAATATGGAACGAGCCGGACGGCAAACACTGTTGGCGGCACGGTGTGAATGCGGCCGAATACGGGAAGTTTGTGAAGCGCACATCGGCGGCGATACGCGCGGCAGATTCAGAGGCAAAAGTGCTTGCCGGTTCGTTTTTCTCCTCCGGCTCAACGACGTATCTGCATGATTTTCTGAAGGAGCTTATGCCGGGCGACATCGATTGTATCACGTACCATCAGTATCGCTACCGTATCGAGTATGGCATCGAAGCGTTTGCACGCGGCATACGGCAGATGCTTGACGCGTTCGATCCGCGTGTCGGAATGATCCAGGGCGAAACCGGAACACAGTCGGCTTTTTCGAGAAACGGTGCGCTTTGCGGCTCTGCGTGGACTGAGAGAAAGCAGGCGAAATTCTTAGCAAGAAAGCTGCTCATCGACTTAAAAACAGAAGTGGAATTTACGAGTTGGTTCACGGCGGTCGATATATTCGAGAACATCATCAACGAGGCCGGAACCGTGAATAAGGAGTATTACGGCTTTTTCGGCGTGCTCGGCGAGACCTTCGCGCCGGACGGCACACCGCTTGGCAAATACGAGCCGAAGCTTTCGTACACGGCACTCCGCACGATCTGTGCGGCTCTTTCGGAGGCCGAAACGGCAGAGCTTGCCGTTTTCTTCGAAACAAGCCGTTCGCCGCTTTTTGCAAGAGACGATGAAGATCCGTATGATCCTGCAAGCCGGATTATCTGGCAAGGGTTTGAAAAGAACGGCAGTAAGGCGTTCGTCTATTGGAAAGCGGCGGATATCCTGACGGAGGAGTTTCTGTCAACGGTGTCCTTAAGATGCTTCGATTTGCCGGGTGAGATACGTTTCGTCGACCTTGTGACCGGAGACGTGTGGTCGCTCGACGGGATGGTGACCGAAAACGGCGGCGAACGTATCCTTTCGCACATTCCGGTAACGGATTATCCGTTCATGTTAACCTTCGGAGATTTCGCGGAGATTACGCCGCTATAGCCGCTATAATCGTAAAATGCAGCAGAGATGACAACATGGTCGTTTCTGCTGCGTTTTGCACTTGGGAACTTTCAGAGGAAGGAAACCTCTTATCTGTTAACTTTTTTTTTCAAAAAGGTTGAAAAGTGATGCTTTATTTGCTATAATGAAGCAGATGTTTTTCGTTTTGAACAGTTTGCAAAGCTCGACCGGATAATGGCACTTGCAAAAAAATACGGAATTAAGCTCAAACTGACAATGGAACAGTTCCGAAATATCAAGCATGATGCAGACAGCTCATATATAGGAAGTTTATTTAACAAACAACTTGCCTTTGAAGGAAAAACGTGTGAAAGTGCAGACGAGTGGCTTGAAAAGGAGGTCTGGCAAAAGAGCTTTGGGATAATTATGTGTTTCGACTCTTTCTACGTCTATTGATGATTTTTTGCACACTCTCAAACAATTCATTGCTAATTATTCCCTCGTGATGATTGTGTATATAAAACTGATCTTCTTCACCAAAATTATCAAGTCTTCTTTTTGAAATCGGATCTACCGTAAAAGTTTTTCCTTGTCTGATATCACCTTTATATTTCTCATTTTTCAAAATGCCCATAACTGTACTTTCAGCCCAAGTGGAGTTACCTCTTTTTGTTTTATATCCTAAATGCTCCAGCTCCTGTGAAATTACATAGCACCCGATTCCTTCATTATATCTCTCAAAGATGTATTTTACTGTTTTAGCCTCTTCTTCATTAATTGAAATTGTTTTTGTAATAATCTAATACATTCTTTATTTCAGATTTATTATATCGTGCAAATCCACAAGAATTATATGATCATCATTTTTGGCTTCATTTGTTACAGCATCGGAGAAACCCGATTTGGAGAACAATACATACCATGTGTTGTTTCTTTTCTTCATAAAAGCGTCCGCTTTTTCTTTAAGTCCTTTCAAAACGGAGAGATCAAGCTTTTCATTTCTCCATTTGCATTCGCATATCAAATAATCTTTGCCCTCATTTGCAACAATATCAATTTCAGTCTGTGAGTGACTTGCAGAGTCGGAACCCCACCATCTGCCTATTTTAGTAAACAAAATAGGTAAATTGCCTCGGATATTCTGCAACATTAAATAGTCACTGCAAATCTTTTCAAAAACCAGCCCCATATAATCACTGTAAGTCGGTTGAATTCGTTTTTTCCATATAGCATCCTGCGCGCCTGTTTCAATGAGGGATCTGTTTGTAAACACATAGCGATACCAAAACCGAAACATAAAATCCGATATACCGTATATTGTTTTTCGAGATGCTTGCTTTTCGCCAAACGGAGCCTCCTTATATAAAATTCCAAGTTCACATAGGATTTTAATATACTTTAAGCATTTGGCAGGTTCTTCGTCAATCTTGGTTGAAATTTCATTTGACCGTGTGGCACCACCGGCAATCGCCTCAATAATTGCACTGTATATACCCGGTTCCTGTACCTCTTGACGGAGTAAGAGTAAAGGTTCTTCATACAAATAAGCTGTTGTTCTCAAAAAAGCTTGCTTAATGTTTTCTTCAAAGCTTTTATCCGATTGAATCTGCTGTAAATATAAAGCCGTACCGCCAAAAGCACCGTAAAGCATTAGCTTTTCCTCATCCGAAAAACCGTCAAGCAAACGCAAACTTGTGTGATAATCAAAAGATTTCATATGAAGCTGTCCTGTTCGGCGTCCAAACAATGGGCTTTTTGAACTCAAAACTTCTTTTCCCATAAATCCCATATAACTGCCGCAAAGTATGATAAAAAGGTTTCCGTATTGCAGTTTATGGTCGATTAAATGCTGAAGCTCGGATAATAATGCCTTATTCTTTTTTACCAAATACGGAAATTCGTCAAAAACAATAATCAGTCTTTTATTCTTCTGTCTGTCATTAATATATGTCAGTGCATTCGCCCAAGATGAAAACGGTTCAAGCGTATTTTCACTGTAAAACTGAAATACCTGGCCCGAAAACTTTTCAAGATTTAATTTTTTGTTGCTTTGTTCTGCAGAATAGAAGATGGCATCCTTATTTTTGCAGAATTCATTTATAAGAGTTGTTTTTCCTACGCGTCTGCGCCCATACAGTACAAACAACTGAAATTTATTCTGATTATACATATCATTAAGGTCTGCAAGTTCATTTTCTCTGCCTATAAACATAAGATCACCTCAATATTATAATTAACTTTTGAGTTATTAACTTTTGAGTTAATTATAATACATTTTGTTTCATTTGTCAAGAGCTATTGCAAAATATCATACATATACTTCGGCACATAAAGAATGACGGCTGTATTTCAAGCCGTCATTCGTATACGGTAACGTCTTATACTGATATTCAAACATAGTCTCAACAGGATCTGCCGCTTCAATTAAGGGAATTTTAACAAGTCCCGAATCCGCACCGAATAATAATAATATCGTATTTGAAATAAAATCAAATGCCATACTTTGTTTTTCACCTACAGATACCAACTGGAAGGATGCGCTGCGTTCTATAGGTGTAGAAATCGTTTCTTCCGAAACGGTTCCGTCATTTTCAAGAATACGGCAATTTGTTCCCCAATGATATTCGGTTATTTGGTCATTTGCAGAAAGATTATTCCATACAGTTACAGTGGTATCGTAGGCTCCCGCCAATTCATTGACATGCTGGTTTTCCTCGCAGAGGAAGGAAAGAGCCAACACAGGGGCTGTTGCTTCCGCATCGGGAACACCTAATTGATTTTTTGAATTATCCCCATAGGTGTAAAATTCAATGTTTTCTCTGTTTAAGCATCTTAAAACTATGTGATCTTTTCCAACGGCAGCGGATTGAACTTCATCCACATTTTGAAGTTCAAGAATCTCCGTTGAGTTCGCATCGGCGTTATAATAAAACACAATGTTGTCATCACTGACGGCAACCATATTATTATAATTTGCCGCAACAAGTTTTATTTTGGGTACTTGGCTGTTTATAAGCGGAAAATCAAACGCTTCAATGTATTCAACAATTTTTCTCTCGGATCCTTCGAATGTGAGAGTTTTCCAAAAGCTCTCGATCGGCTGTTTATCGCGTGGCCTTCCCGGCCGGGACATACTCTTTCTAAAGTCGTTGGTTGTCAAGTGTCGAGCATTACCGATTCACCCAAAACGGTTCTATTAGTTGACAACCGTCAAAAAATATGATACAATCCTCTCATAAACATTCCAAATACAAGGAGTCTTAGCCATGTCATACAATTTTTCACCGTTAGAAGAGCTCATGCACGATTTCACTGAGCATCGCGAAATCCCCGGTGCCGACATCATCGTCGCGCTCGACGGCAAACTGGTTTATCGATATTTTACGGGCTATGCCGACCGGGAAGCCGACCGTAAGATCGATGAAAACACACTTTATTTTCTGTTTTCTGCCTCTAAACCCATTACCTGCGCTTCGGCACTCCGTCTTGTCGAGAGAGGGTTACTTGACCTGAAAGCGCCGCTTTCCGAATATATGCCGGAATTTGCGCATCTCACCGTCGATGACGGCGTAAATCCGCCGCACGAAGCCAAGAACCCCATTACCGTGCGTGACCTTTTCTGCATGGCCAACGGCTATTCCTACGAATACGCGTTCAGTGAGCATAAAATCAGCGAAATGCAGGGACAGCCTTGCCCGACGGTACCGACCATCAAACAGCTTGCTAAGCTTCCGCTCCGTTTTGAGCCGCATACCAAGTTTGCCTATGGACTCGGTCACGATATGTTAGCGGCCTTGGTCGAAGTCGTATCCGGCAAGAAGTTCCGCGATTATGTCAAGGAAAACGTTTTCGAGCCGTTAGACATGGTAAATTCTCATATGCATGTGACGCCGGATGACCGAGGCGGACGCCTTGCCGCCATTTATCAGATGAACGATGGAAAGACAAGTCGCTGCCCCAATCAGGAAAACATGCACATTTACGGTGAGGAATACGACAGCGGCGGAGCCGGTATCATTTCCAATCCCGTCGATTACATCAAATTTGCCATGACTATGACGCGCCGCGGAATAAGTCCTGACGGCAGCTATCAGCTGCTGAAGCCCGAAACGGTAGACCTTATGCGCACGCCGCAGTTAAGCGATGACGAGCGCATAAGCGGTGGCTTTGCCGGAGGCGGCTACAGCTATGGACTTGGCGTTCGAACCCACATAAGCCCTGCCGAAAGCGGCAGACTCTCCGCAGTAGGCGAGTTCGGCTGGGACGGTGCGCTTGGCGCATTTGTTTCATTTGACCCGGCAAACAAGATTTCGATTGTATATGTGCAATCGGTCTATAACACACCGCATCCCATCAATCACAAGGATATTCTGAACACGGTTTACAAGTGTCTTGGATTTTAACAAAGGGCGCACGCATAAGCGTGCGCCCTCAGCTTGTAGCAAAACCCCATTTTCTTTGCGAAAATGGGGTAAAATAATGCAAAAAAGAAAAGAGGAGCAAAAATCTGAGAGAATGCAGGCTGCTGCCGAACCAGTGAATTGCGTATTTTTTGAGATTCATGGCTGCGC
>URCT01000002.1 GCA_900546385.1 uncultured Eubacteriales bacterium
TGGAGCACACAAAATCCGACAACAGCGTTCTCCTCTACACCGTACAAAAATTTTCGTTTTTGTTGACCGATGACCTTGCCGGTGTGGTCGGCGACCAAATTTACAACACTGTGCGCGGTGATTTTTTCGTTTTCAGCCCGAATGAAATACATTTCGGACGTTTCCTGCGTGCCGGAACGCACCGCTATCTCGATTTTTACCTGCCGACCGACTATTTTTCGCACGGTTTTTACTCCGACTGTCTGAATCGTACGGATCTTGCCGGATTATTCCGGCAGTCGGACGGAACAGCGGTAAATCTGGTTCATCCGGAGGAAAACACACGTGCGGATATTCTTCGCATTACGGAAACACTGGCCGGAATTGCCGTAAAACATCCCGATGAAGAAGATCACACGGCAGATCTGCGCATTTTTGCCCTTATGCTTGAGCTTTTTGAACACTGTGCAGCCGCATACCGAAAACAAAGCGCATATCCGTTTTCTTCACCCGTTCCGTCGGTTGTTTCGAAAACGCTGCGGTTCATCAACGAGAATTATTTCGAAAACATCCGGCTTGAAGCGCTTTCGAAACGCTTTGGATGCAGTGTGACATATCTTGCCAAATGCTTTCGCAAGCACACCGGAAAGACAGTGCATAAATACTTGACGGAGCGTCGTATTGCGGCGGCAAAGCATCTGCTGAATACCGGGTCAACAGTCACGGAGGCTTGCTATGGTGCAGGCTTCGGCAGCTGTTCGGATTTCATCAAGGTGTTCGGAAAAAATGCGGGCATGACGCCGGGCGAATACCGAAAAAAGAACCGTGCCGAAAAAATGCCGAATGTGAGCAATGAGCAAATATAAGTGAGCTTTGCGTATTAACTTTCTTTTGTCCATACGCTACAATACTGCTGTAAAAGAAAACCGCACCGAAAGGACAAAAACTATGTTTTCCTGCCGATTTATCCAAGCCACACGTCATTTTGCGACCTACGAAAAACCGGTCTGTGCGCCGTATTTGCGAAAGACTTTCACACTTGACCGTCTACCCGAAAAAGCCTCCCTCTCCCTCACCGCAACCGGCTTCTATCGGTTTTGGGTCAACGGCAGAGAGCTTACCGCTTCGCGCCTTGCGCCGTGTATCACGAATCCCGATGATATTCTGTTTTACGATACTTACGATGTGAAGCCTTTTCTGAAAGCGGGACAAAACTGCTTTGCCTTTCTTCTCGGCAACGGCGTTTCCAATGCCATCGGCGGTTTCATTTGGGAGTTTGACAAAGCGGTTTTCCGTTCTTCTCCCAAGCTGGCGCTTTCTTTTGAAGCCGCGTGCGGCGAACAAAGCATCCGCTTCGAAGCGGATGAAAGCTTCAAATGCGCTTCTTCACCGATCTTTTTCGACGATCTCCGCAGCGGCGAATTCTATGACGCAAATGCGGAAATTCCCGGTTGGAATATGCCTGATTTTGACGACAGCACGTGGCAAAACGCCTATATCTGTGAGCCGCCGCGCGGCAAAGCGGTTCAAAACGATACCGAACCGGTAGTTATCGCCAAAGAATTAAAGCCGATTAAAATCTATGAGGGCTATCACAAAGCACCCGAACGTCCCGGCAAAAAGTGTCCGGACGCCAAAAAGCATTCGCAGACGGCGTTTTACAAGCCCGAACCGGGCGAAAAAGGCTTCGTTTTTGAGTTTTCCGAAAACACGGCCTGCGTGCCGCGCCTTCGCATTCGCGGCCGAAAAGGGCAGAAAATCGTCCTGCAGGCGGCGGAATACTGCGACAAGGACGGCGGCATCAACTTTGAAAGCATCGGTATGTTTTATCCGGACGGCTTTTGCCAACGGGATATTTACATCTGCAACGGAGAGGGTGTCGAGGAATACGTCCCGTCGTTCACCTATCACGGCGCACGTTACTTTCTTGTTATCGGCGCGGATAAAGAGCAGATTTCGGAGGATACCGTCACCATGCTGGTGCAGAACAGCAATGTGCGCGAACGCGGCTCTTTTTCCTGCTCCGATCCGGTTGCAAACGCTTTGCAGAAAAGCGCACGTACCGGCGACCTTGCCAATCTTGTGCATATTCCGACCGACTGTCCGCACCGCGAGAAAAACGGATGGACAGGCGACGCGGCGGTATCGGCCGAGCATATGATCCAAAATCTTGCCGTCGAGCGCGTTTGGAAGCATTGGTTAAAGATGATACGCGCCGCCCAACGCGCGGACGGCGTTCTGCCCGGCATTGTTCCGACCGCCGGTTACAGCTACACCTGGGGCAATGGACCGTTATGGGATTCGGTCATCATCGAGCTGCCGTATCAAGCCTATATCTACCGCGGCGATCTTTCGCTTTTCCGGGAGGTATCCGACACCGTCCTGCGTTATCTTCACTATCTCGCCGGAAAGCGGAATCCGGACGGTTCGCTTGCCTTCGGCCTTGGCGATTGGTGTCATGCATTAAGACAAGGCGGCGGCAACTATCTCTGTCCGCTTGAGATTTCGGATACCATCATCGCCGTAAATATCTGCCGAAAAGCGGCGTTCTTATTTGATAAATGCGGCATGAGCGTGCAGCGTGTATTTGCCGAAGCACTCGAAAAAGAGCTGCTTCAAACCGTGCGTGAGCGGTTTATCGACTACGATACCATGACCATGCGCGGTTCGTGTCAGACAGCGCAGGCCTTAGGGCTATATTACAATATTTTCGAAAAGGGCGAGCGAAAAGAAGCTTACCAACGCTTGCTGGAATTTGTTCACATGGAGGATGACCACCTGAACGGCGGTATGCTCGGCGTGCGCATTCTGTTCCGCACGCTTGCTGCTTTCGGCGACGCGGAGCTTGCGTATACACTTATCACACGCACCGACGCGCCGTCGTATGGCATTTGGGTCAAAAACTTCGGCCTTGTCTCCCTGCCGGAGACCTTCCGCACCTGTGTCAACGGCTACGATACATCGCTCAATCACCACTTTTTCGGCGATATTTCCGGCTTTTTCATGTCACACATAGCCGGGCTTCAGATCAATCCGTATCACGATGATCCGACGGAAGTACGCGTTGCGCCAAACTTTATTTTCTCGCTTGACCATGCGGAAGCTTATTACGACACCGTCGGCGGCCGGATAAAGGTAAAATGGGAACGCGTGGGAGAAGCCGTTGACCTTCGCATTCAAAAAGCAGACGGCGTTCACGGTGCGGTCGAATTGCCGTATGGATATGTATTCACACGCATAACCGGTGCGGACGACTTAAGCATAAGCGACAGGCGGATATATGAACTGCGAAACGCGGTCTATACCGTTTTCAAAAAGAAATAGACAAAAACGGACGCTATCGTTTCTGATACCGTCCGTTTTTTGTTGCTTATATTTCATCTGCCGTTCGGAGGTTTTGCCAAACCACACAGCCGTCTTTCCATTCAAAGTCGAGAATTTTCCCGTCTTTTAAGCGGTATCCCGTGAGTTTTCCGGAATCAAGCTCTTTCGGAAGTGCCGGCAGAAGCGTTCCGTCCTGCGCAACAAGCATAGCCAATATGCCGGCCATCACGCCGAAGTTTCCGTCGATCTGAAACGGCGGATGCGCGCAGAGCAGATTTTTATAAACGCCGCCCGTGCAGCAGACCGCGTCCGTTTCGACCGGCGTCAGAAACCGCGCAAGAAACCGCGATACTTCTTCTTTTTCGCCAAGCGATGCCCATAAGCATAATTTCCACGCAAGACTCCAGCCCGTGCCGTCGCCGCCGCGCTCGACAAGGGATGCTTTGCAGGCGTTTGCCGAGCGAGGATCGTTTTTCACATCGATAATGCCGCCCGGAAACAACGCGTACAGGTGCGACACATGACGGTGATGCAGCTCGGTCGGCGTGTGCGGTTCGTCCCATTCGACAATTTTCCCGTCCGTGCCGACCGTAACCGGCTTCATGCGCGGCAAAACCGCCCGGATCCGTGCTTCCAGCTCCGTATCGCAGGTATCGATATGCGCTCCTGCCTCCAAAATATCGCAAAACAGACCGTATACAAGGCTGTCTGTCATGGCGCTTGCGCGCGCGACGGCGCATTTTCCGCCGTTTTCATCGTAAAACGCATTTTCCGGCGACGTGGTCGGGCAAACCGAAAGCCGGTCATCCAAACGGATGCCGCACAGCTCATGTAAATAGAACAGTGCCGCTTGCTTCATGAGCGGATAAGCGTCGGCTTCAAGGTATTCGACGTTACCGGTATACCGATAGTACCGATACAGCTCACGGCACAGCCACGCGCCGCTTGCATTCCAAAAGCCCCATTCGGCAGCGGCTGAAGCCGGCAGTGCAAAGCCCCAGACATCGCTGTTATGATGCAGCACAAAGCCGTCGGCATGATAGAGTACGCGAGCCGCCTCTTTTCCGGTCACACTTCTGTCCTTCACAAAGCGGACAAGCGGTTCAAAGCAATCGAAAAGACCGCAGGAAAGAAGCGGCTGATAGTTCATTTCGGTATTGATGTTTAATGTATAGTTGCTGCGCCAGGGCGGTGTTAAGCTTTCGTTCCACAGGCCTTGCAGGTTAGAGGCTTGGGTTCCCTTGCGCGAACAGCTGATGGCGAGGTATTTGCCATAGTCAAACAAGAGCGCATAAAGTCCGACGTCCGCACGGTTTTTCCCAAATGCGGCCAAACGTTCATCGGTCGGAAGAAAATCGCGCGAAGAACCGAAAAACGTGAGCCTTGTGGTGCTAAACAAAGCGCGATAATCGGCGATATGCGCGTCTTTCAGTGTTTCAAAGCCTTTTGAAGCGGCACGGGCAAGCGTTTGCAAAACGTTGATGCGGAACGCGTCGGTGTCATCCAGTGCGAACGGCGAAAGAAAATTGGTATCAGCCGCCAAAAGAAATATTGCTTCCGAAGCCTCCGATACCAAAAGCGCGTCCGGGCGGACGTGCAAAACGCCGTCGGTCAAGATGCGCAACCGCGCATAAAACTGCACGCCCTTTTGATCCGGCTCTTGCGAATAGGCAAGCGCATAGCCGCACTTGTTTTCGGGCGTTTCATAGGAGAGCCCCGGTGCTTCTCCTTGCAGGATCAAGTCGTTTCCGTCCGTAAAAACGCGGCTTTTGAGCGGCGAACCGAGCGACACATCAAACGACAGCGCAGCCTTTGTATCGCACGCAAAGCGAAGGACAAACACGCGGTCGGGATAGGACAGAAATGCCGTTTTTGTATAAGTCGCGCCACAGCAGTCATAAGAGCTTTCAAGCAGCGCGTTTTCAAGGTCTAACGCGCGGACATACGAGCTGACAGCGGCGTGTGAGGTATGTATCAACAGATTGCCGAGCGGCAGATACACCTCGCTCCGGTTGCCCAAAAAATCGGCTGCGGCAAGATAGGCCTTGCGGTATTCCCCATTCAAGGTGTATTCCTTTGTTTTTTGATAGGCTTCGTAAGCAGCGGGATTCGGGCGCTTGCCTCCGGGAAAGCCCGACCAAAGCGTGTCGAGGTTCAGCGAATAGCGGTCGGAATCGGTGCCGGAATACGCGGTAGCGCCAAAAAAGCCGTTGCCCAAGGGCAGGATCTCATGAAAGCTCTTGGCAGGTGAAGTGTAAAAAAGGCGGGAGGATGAATTCATATTTCGCTCCTATTATCGGGATAAAACGTTTTCTCTTGAAAGGCCGAAGGATACAGGCCATACGATTTATGAAACGCGCCGGAAAAGGCGGCAATGCTTGAAAAGCCGCTGGCTTCGGCGGCTTCTCCGACCGACGCGCCATTCGCAAGCATCCGGATAGCGGCGGAAAACCGATAGTTTTTGATATACTGATACGGCGTGATGCCGGTATATTGCTTGAAAACCTTTTGAAAATAATTGGTGGCAAGGTGCGCACAGCTTGCAAGCTGTTCGACGGTGATATTCTCTTTGAAATGCGCATGGATGTAGGCAAGGCTTTCGTTTAACAGCTCGTTATTTTCGGGAATGACCGAAAATTCGCGGTCGATGAGGGAAATGAGCGTGCGCACGGCGTTTTCCATGATGACAAGGTCGCCGGTATGAAGCGTTTCATAGGGGCCGGGCTTGCAAAGCCCGGCAATTTCAAAGCACAGTGCGGCACTTTGCGCGATGAGCGGATATTTTTTTAAATCGATATCGAGAATACCGCCGAAAAACAGCGGCGGCAGCAGGGAAAAATCGATATAATCATGCGCGATTCGGTCGTCCTTGCTGTAAAACGGCACAAACTCCATGTTTTGCGGAAACAGATACAGGTGTTCATGATAGATCGGAATTTTATGCGCGCCATTGGTATAATAGAGCTTGCCGGAATGATAAATGTGCAGCCGGTTGATGTTCCGATGCTTTTGCGTGTTCCAGGTGCCGTGAATGGTGCAGGAACCGCAGGTGTATAAATAAACATTTTCGATAAGAGCAGACATATTACCCTCTTTTCCCGTGTTCCTGCAAGAGGACCTTTTGATTTGAAATCATCATAACACAGAATGGACAAAAATTCCATCCTTCGGTTCAACAAAGTGAGGAACGAGCAAATATAAGTGAACTTTGCGTATTAACTTCTTTTTCGTCTTGGGCTAAAATAATACCGAGAACACTCTTAAAATACACAAAACGGACGAGAAAAGAAACCAAAATCTTTGGATAAAGTGTAAAAATACGCTTTGTCCGAAAAAAAGAAAGAAGGAGAAGAATGAAAAAAAGATTCACGCGGCGCATTCTTTTTGCGGCGCTGCTGGCGGCCGTTCTTGCCGCTTCGGCAAGAGCCGCCCTTGAACGCGTCGAAACGTATCCGGCCGGGCATTTCACGGATGTCGCCGAAACAGATTGGTTTGAGGACAGCGTGAAAACGACTTACGAATACGGCGTGATGAACGGCAAAGCGGCTACGCTCTTTGCACCGACCGACACGCTTTCGGTTGCCGAGGCTTTGACGCTTTCGGCGCGCATTCATGCGTTGACAAACGAAAAACCGCTTTCCTCGGAAACAAGCGGCGTTTGGTATGAGCCATATATCCGTTACCTGAAAGAAAACGGCTTTTTGCGGAAGGGAAGGTTTGACGACTATGACCGCCCGATCAGACGCTATGAATTTGCCGAAATATTAAGTGCGGTCTGCGGCAGGCTTCCGGAAATCAACACGCTTGATGCGATTCCGGACGTTTCGAGTGATCTGCCGTATGAAAGTGCCGTTCTTTCGCTGTACCGTGCCGGAATCCTGACCGGCAACGACGAAACAGGAACCTTTGGTGCGAACACCAACCTTTTGCGCAGCGAGATCGCCGCCATGCTTTCGCGCGTGATTCTTGCCGACAAGCGCGTCGCAAAGACGTATCCGTCGGTGAATGCACAGCTTTCCGCGGCCTATGCGCTCATTGACTGTGTCAACGGAAACGGCCGTAAAGGCCTTTCCAATGGATGGACCTATGATAACCGGTTTGATCTTATGAACACGACCGGCGCACAAAAGAATTTTCTTCACGACGAAAGCGATACCGAATTTTACGCCTTAGCGCGGCGTTTTGAAGCGCAAAAGGACGGAAAGCTGACTTTAGAGGCAATGCTCGATGTGGCATCCTCTGACGGCGGCGTGTATCTTCTCTTTGAGGACGAGAACGAAAACGCGGTGGTCGGACTGCGCGAAAACGGCGGCTTTTGGGAGTTGTTCGGCGAAAATGCGACGCTTTCGTCTGTTGCCGTGCCAAAAGACAAGCGCACGCCGGTTGTGTTTCGGATGACGCTTGACCTTGACCGGAAAACCGCGTGCTGCACGGTCGATGAGCAGAATGTCGGTGCGGTGACACTGCCAGAAAAGGCGCTTGCACGGCTTGTGATCGGAATCACCGACAAAGGCAAGGGCACGGTCAAGCTAAACCATTTGAAGCTTGATAAGAACTATTTGCTTGACGAGCATTTCTTTGTGTCCGAAAGCAGTGTCGGGAAAGCACCGATGGGCTGGAACGTTACCGGCGATTTCACGGTGGAAAAAATCGAAACCGAATTCGGCGCCGACGTGTTTAGCCTACGCGGAAGCAAAGCGGCGGCTGAAAAGAAGCTCGACAAAATAAGCGGCCGCCTTGTGTTCGAAACCATGCTGCTTTTGCCGAAAGAAAGCGATTCGGCAGCCTTTTCCGTTCGTTCTGCCGGAAAAGACGCCGTGAAAATCGAATACAAAAACGGTAAGATCGCCTGCGGCGGCACAGACCTTGGCACATACACGCCGAATGTTTGGCAGACGTTAGCCGTCAAGGCCGATACACAGAACAAAACCGCAGATATTTATATCAACGGCAAGAAAAAGGCGACGGTCGCCTGCGATGCGGCGAACTTTGACGGTCTTCTGCTTTCGACCGACGGAAGCGCGGTTTGGTTTGACGATGTCCGCGTTTACGGAAATCCCGAAAAGTCGGCGGACTATCCGGCAAAGCCGCAGGCTGCGTCCTCCGACAACTACGAGGTCGGCATGAATATGTGCTACTTATGGCGCGATTCCGAATCGCTCGAAGGCTGGGATGCGGTCAGTCCGTTTGCGGAATTCGAGCCTTATCTCGGCTATTACGACGACGGCCTTGCGGAAACAGCCGACTGGGAATTAAAGCAAATGGCGGAACACGGTGTGGACTTCATCAACGTATGCTGGTATGCACCGCAGGAAAAAATGACCGCTCCGATCAAAAAAATGCGTTATTCCCATGCGGCACTGAACGAAGGCTACATGAACGCCGAAAACAGCGATTATGTCAAATTCTGCATCATGTGGGAAAACAGCACGCGGTATGTGGGTGCTTCCAACCTTGAAGAGTTCAAGGAATACATTTGGAAATACTGGAAAGAGTATTATTTTTCCGACTCGCGCTATGAAACGCTGGACGGAAAAGCGCTTCTCACGGTTTGGAGCTTGGACATCTTCCTAAAAACCTTTGGCGGCACCGAGGGCGCGGCGCAAGCCGTCGAATTCATGCGCTCCGAGCTTACGCAAATGGGCTACGACGGTCTTGTCTTGCTCTTTGCCACCACGCAGATCGTGCCGCAAAGCACCTATGCCGCCATTTCTTCGATCGGCGCGGACGGCACCTACAACTACCATTGGTCAGCCGCCGGCTACAATCCGAGCGTTCAGATTACCGGCAACCAAACCAATCTCAATGCGGCAAAATCCGTATCCTCTCACAGCGTACCGACCGTCTCTATCGGCTTTAACGACATCGGCCGCAACAATTCACGCGACCCGATCATTTCGGTCTCCGACCACTTAACAGTCTGCGGAGAAATCAAAAAGCTGCTTGCCGATTTCAAAACCGACTCTTGGCGCGACCGCACCGTCATGATTTCCACCTGGAACGAATATTCCGAGGGCACGTATATCGCGCCGACCGCTTCGACCGGCTTTGATTATCTTGAAAACCTGCGCACGGCTTTCACCTCCGACACCTCCGACCACGCGTCGTTGGACGCAAAGCCGACGGACGAACAAAAGAGCCGCGTTTCGCATTTGTATCCGGAGGGCTTTGCGCCGCTTCGCCGCTATCAGCTTGAAAAGACGGACGCAGAAAAGATCGCCGAGGATACCGAAAGTCTTGTTTCGGTCTTGCGGTTCGATATGGCAAACGAAAAAGAAAGTGCGGCATGGGATGCCATGTTCGGCATTGACGGTTTTGCACGGGAAAACGGCGTGATTTCCGGCAGCAGCACAAGAGCCGACTATGCCGTTTATACAAGCTTTGCGGATATGCCGGAAACAGCGGATATGCCGATTCTGCACATTCGCATGAAAACGAGCGAAAAAGCCAATGCCGAAATCTTCTTTGTCACCTCGTCGGACAGCACCTGGAACAACGTGAAAAAGATGAACGTTGCTTTGGGCGAGCCGAACGAGTTCCACGACTATTATATCAACATGAGTGCGCTCGCCTCCTACAAAGACAAGCTTACCGCGCTCCGGCTTGACCCGTGCACCATGCCGGCGTCGTTTGAAATCGCGCTCATTGAATTCATGAAATATCCGGTCAAGCTCACGCCGACCGTCACCATCAACACAAGAACGCTTTCCCTGCCCTTCGATCCGGTCAAAGCCGGAGACGATTACGAAATCGTCGGTGAAGCGGACGCCGGTTTCTATTCCCTGCTCCGCGTATATTATGAATGGAACCGCGCGGACGGCATTCTGACTCTCAAAACAGCGGACAAGAAAACGCTTGTGTTCACGGTCGGAAAAGACACGGTGAACGCGGGCGGAAAAGACGTGCCGCTTGGTGCGGCATTTACCCTGCGCGACGGTCTGCCGGTGTTCCGGATAAAGAAAGTATGCGAGCTTTTAGGCTACACCTGTGAAATTTCACCTGCCGAAATCAAAATCACAGCGGCTTCCGAAGCAGAGCTTGCCTACCTTGCGTCCCTAAAGCCCAACGAGTGGAATTTTGACAGCTACGGTGACGACGAAGGCTGGCTGCCGCAAAAAAGCACGCTTGAGGTCTCCGACGGAAAGCTGTACGGCACACCGATGGACAGCGACCCGGCCGTCAAGCGCAGTGTGAACTTTGATGCGTCCGAATACACGCATCTGCTTCTCGGCATCCGCTATTCCGATGCGCTTGCCGATCAACGCGCCCAACTTTTCTTCATCACCGAAACCGACGGCACCTACAATGCCAAAAAGTGCATCAATGTCCGTTATGATGCGGACGGCAAAGCGCACAAGGACGGCGACATGGTTGAGCTTGTGTTCGATCTGCACTCATCGGCCGCCTTTAAGGGCAAAATCACCGGTCTGCGGCTTGACCCGTTCAGCTTGAATGTGCCGTTTGAAATCGATTACATCAAGTGCGTATACGACGAAACGCTGCCGACCACACCGCCGGAGGAAAGCGAAGATTCCTCTCTTGCCGAAGACATCAAGCCGACCAAGCCGGTCGAAGCGGAAATCAAAAACGGCAATGTCACATCCGGTGTGGAAATCAGCACGAACGGCGACGCGCTCATCACGCTCGACATGGATCCCGATACGGGCGACAAGGTTTGGCGGGTCAAAAGCACCTCGTCCGGCGAAACCTTTACCTATTTCGATGCTTCCATGCAGTTCGAAAAGGGCAAGACCTATGAGATCACCTACACCATCTATCCGACCGAAGACAGCGCCGGGAATCCGTACAGACAAGCCATCATCGGCGGAAGCCTGCGCTACGGAGACGGCGGCGGCACGGTGGCCAACCATACGTTCGGCGGCAATTCCAACAAGGCAAGCGGCAAATGGTTTACCGAAACCGCCGAGATGAAAATCGACGACAGCTATGTTCCGTCCGCCCAAGACTGCATTCGCTTGTGGGGCAAACCGGTAAACGGAAACGGAATCGGCTATCTCGTAGCGGAAATTTCCGTAAAAATAAAAGAGTAAAGGAGCAAACATCATGAAAAAACGACTGACAGCACTCGTTTCTTCCCTCGCGCTTGCGGCTTTTTCGGCTTTGGGTGTAACTGCCTTTGAAGTTGAAAAGCCGGAAAGTGCCGATGAGGTATCCGCCACTGCTTCTCAAACCGCGCTTGCGGCAGCAGAAGTCACCGACCCGGAGCTTGGCATTTTAATCTATAAGCAGACCTTTGACACGGATGCCACGCCGACCTACATCAACACCGCTTACGACATTTACGGCATCAACACGGACACGTCCGGCTTGACGCTTGCCGACGGAGCATTAACGGCGACCGGCACTGCCGGAACCTATCGCCAGTTTAATTTTCAATACAAGGATGTGAGCGGAAGCGGCTCGAAGTTTTATCCGCGAAGCGGCACATATACCACCACCTTTGATTTGCGAAACGATGCCGCATCCACGACCGACATCACCGAGTTACTTACCCGTTACCAAGGCACAAACCATCACAACGGACTGATGAGCTGTTATGTAAATCCTGCCGCCGCCAATGCGAACAAAGGCACCTGGCAGTCGTTCAAGACAGCGCACGTCTTCACCCGAAACGGCGACGACACCTTTACGGCAGGCCTCGCCGACAGCACCTCGACAGTCACCTCCGGTGCCGGTGAGCGCATTTATCAGCTTCGTCTGTATGTCAAGGGGGCCGAAAGCGTTTCCATCGACAACATCTGCTTATGGTATTTCCCGGCAAACGCCTATGTGTTAAGAGACGGCGAAAGCTATGCGTTTGCCTCCTATGATTCCGGCGATTTCACCTTCGGCACGCCCGAAAGCACGGAAAACTTTGTCGGCTGGGTATCGACGGACGGCAAGGTATATGCCGCCGGAGCCGTGATTGCTGCCGCCGATGTCGGCGCGAAACTGCTCGGCAAGACCTTCACTGCCTTCTATCAGGACGCCTCCAAGCCTGCCATGGGCATGGCCTTTGAAGGCACAAACGACAAGAGCGTCAACTACAACATCGGCATTCTTTCCGGCGACAGCAACGTTACGGACGCAAGCTATGTCACCGAGGACGGCCGCACGGCGGTGCGTATATACTGCGAAAAAGGCGGTTGGAATCCGCGCTTCCACGCGCTTGCCGAAACGCCGTTTGACCCGGAGGAATACACCCTCGTACAATACGTTTACAAGGCAGAACAAGGTCAGAATACCGCCGGAACGGACATCACCGGCTCCTCCGCACGGCTTCTCTATTGGACCTCAGCGGAAACAGACGGCTTCTATACCGACGGTGAACACAAAATCGGCGGCGATATCGGCATTGCGGTTGACAATGCATGGAAAACGCTGACCTACGATATGTCTGACGCGGCCAACGGCCTTGCCGCACATCCGTGGAACAAAACCGGCGGCATTTACGGCATCAGCGCAAGTCCGCTGCGTGCACCGGCACTTGCCGTTTCCTACATCGACGCGATCCGCGTCTACCGCAAGGGCGTCGTCACGGTGACCTACGACACCAACGCGCCGGAAGGTGCGGCCGTTCTTCAAACGGTCGAGGCCGACACGAACCGCGGCGTCGGCACCGGCTACTATCTCTCAAGTAATATGCCGGCCGTGGAAGGCTATCATTTTGCCGGCTGGGCATTAACGCCGGACGCTTCCGCACTCGAAACGGTAAGCACAATCGATTTGACCGGCGATACGACGGTCTATGCCGTATGGGTCCACGACCATGCACCGCTCACCTCCGACAAGACCTCCATCCGCACAAACGGCGTAACGGGCATTCGGTTCAAGGCAAGCGTTTATCAAAAGGTCATGACCTATGACAACGTGGAAATCGGCTTTTTGGCGGCACGCTCCAACGAAGAGACACAGATCAACATGGAATTGACCGGCGGCGAGCTGAATTTGGATTGCGTTACCTATGGCTTTGCCGTCAAAGGTACGGCTTTTGAGAAAACCGACGGCAATGTGGCCGTCAATCGCCTGTGGGAGGATGGCGACGGCGTCTTTTCCTCCTTCACGGCCTGCGTGATCGGTATTCCGAAGAAGTATTACACCGAAAACATTCTGGTGCGCCCGTATGTCACCATCGGCAGCACCACCTTCTACGGCGCCGCCAAGGAGCAATCGCTCTATAACGCCGCCAAAGCAAGCGCGGATACGGACAATCCCATCATCCGGGAGATTCTTTCCGCAGGCGACAGCAACACCTGACAAAAAACTGCGGAAAAGAGATTTTTCCTCTTTTCCGCAGCCCGTATACCCTCGCGCAGTTTGGCGCGAAACTCTCCTTTTCGCACGTCCTTGAAGATTTCTTTAAGGGCGTGTGTTTTTTATGTTTCGGCAAAGCCCTTGCTTGCCTCTTCTTTTTTTCGGTTGCGTTATGCCCTATTCCGGCGTGTATTCGATCGAGCCAAGTGCATTTTCGTCGCTGTCATACAGCGTCGCTTTGACCGTGCCGCTCGGTTTGAAGCTTTTCGGCGTGATGATACGGTATTCGCCCTCGCCGTTGCTGATAAGGCTCATTTTGCCGGTGCTTACCACTTCGCCGTCCTCAATCGCTTCATACACGACCGTGTAGGTGGCTTCTTCCAAAACGGTAATATACACGCTGCCGTCTTTATACGTGATTCCGTATTCCAGTTTTTCCGGCGGCAGAAGCGGCTTCAGAACGCGGATTTCGCCGTATTCCGACTTGTACCGCACCCAACCCTGTCTGGTAGTGGTAGACGGAACCTCCGTTCCTCTTGTCCAAACCGAGGTATCGAGCGCATTCGGAAGAACAACCTCTTCTTTGACGTCCGGATAGCCGTCCAAAGTGCGTTCCGCCGTGCCTTCTTCGGTTTCGGTCGGCGCTTTGGTGATCCCCCACGGCTGCCACCAATGCGCATACAAGGTCACGTCATCGCCCTTGATTTCGTCAAGCGATTCGATCTTTGTGCCGCCGTCCTTTTCGGTATACCAACCATCAAAGGTTAATCCTTGGCGCGAAAGCGTTTGGAACGGTTCGTCGCCAATCCGCCAATAGGCATTGATATAATAGCAGCCCGTCGTTTTGCCGCCGTCGTAGTTGGGATCAAAGGTCACATGGCGTTTTTCGGTGCTTGTCGGAAGCTCGACCTTGGCCTTCACGCCAAAGCCGTATGGCATCGAATATTCGGTGTCATAATACTGTCTCGACACTTCCACGGTATTGCCGTTTTGCCGCAGGATGCAGAAAATAACGTTCGGAATGTCCTTAATGCCCGTATAGGTATAGTATTCATCGGTTTCGATATCGTACAAATACATGGGATAGTGGCTGGTCACGTAGTCGCTGAAGAAGAAGCAGATGAATCTGCCGTCCTCGGTGCGGATGGCGGAGCTTGCCTGACTGGTACTTACAGAATCCAACGTGCCTTCTAACTCCGTTGTAAACTTCACCTTGTCAAGATCCACATAATAGAAGCCATTTTTGCTGTCTTCCCAGAACAGCGGCAAAACGTTGAAGGCAAACAGCCAATCCTTTTCATACCGCTTGTCGGAGCAATGCACTTTGTAATCGTAATGTTTGGTCAAAGCCGAATCGCTGACCAAGAAGAAAGTGCGTCCGATCGTTCCGGCGATATCGGGAACCGGGTCATCCCACGTGACATCCACATGGTACTTTACGCCGTCAATGGTGACAACGCTCCATGCATGAAGTGCCGGGCCCTTGCCATTATCCGCATATCCGACCACCTGCTCCGCTTGAATGCCCACGCGGCTAAGCAAATCGTTATAGCCCTTGGTGTAGCCGTCGCAGACCGCAAAGCCATCGACGATCGAGCCGTATTCGCTGTGACTGTATTTCTTCCTATATGTCAAGTCATACGTGCAGTGTTCCACCAGCCAGTCGTGGAGCCGCAGAGCCTTTGCCACATCGGACAAGCCTTCGCCGAGATCATCGCCGAGCGCTTCACGCAAGGCTTTCTGCACAGCGGCTTCGTAGATGGCTTTGTCGTAGCTCTTCTTCTCGTTGGAAGGAGCGCCTTTACCGCCATCGACATTCACCTTTGTTTCGTCCGACGAATCGGTGTTGTCGTCTTTCTTGGTATCTTCGTCTTTCTTGGTATCTTCGTCTTTTTGGGTATTGTCGTCCTTCTTGGTGTCTTCGTCTTTTTTGGTGTCCTCATCCTTTGCCGGTTCATCCGAATCATTCGAATCGTCTGCATCGTCCGGATCAGGCTGCACCGGCGTTACCGGCACGGTGGAGGCACGCTTTAAGAAGGTCACGATCTGACCGCGCGTACAGGTATCGTCCGGCGAAAAGGTGGTGGCGGACGTGCCGTTGGTCACGCCGTTTTTCACCGCCCATGCCACGGCTTGTGCATAGTCCGCGTCGGCTTTTACGTCGGTAAACGTCGAGATGACCTCGGTTTTCGGACTGCCGGCGTTTTTCCAAAGATAAATGACCGTCGAAGCACGGGTGCAGGGCGTGTACGGCTCGAAATTGCGGCCGGTGACCATGGTATGATCCTTAGCCCACATGGCCGGTTCATAGTAATAGTCCGAAGCCAATACGTCGTCGAAGATGATAAAGCCCTCTCGTTTGGGATTTCCGGCGGCACGCCACATAAAGGTGAGTATCTGCGCACGCGTGCAGGTGTCGTCCGGCGAAAAGGTGGTGGCCGTCGTGCCGGTGGTGATCTTCTTATCCAAAGCCCAGTTGACGGCTTCGGCAAAATAATCGTCCGCTTTGACGTCGGTAAAGACAGGGCGCGCGGTTTGGCCGTCTTTCGACGCGGTATCCGTCTGCGACGTTGCACCATCGGCGGCCTTGAACGTATACGTCACGATGACGTTTGCGCCATCCGGCGTGACGTTCTGCGTCTTATTGCCGTTGACCTTGACCGACATCTTGCTCATGTTCGTCGTAAACTTTTTGTCAAGTCCCGGCTTGATGCCGAGCTGTACCGTCACGGTATAATCGCAGTTTTCCTGGAAAACCGCATCCGCCGGCGACCAGGTCACGCTTAACACCCGGGTGCTGGCTTTTTCCGGAAGCGAAGCCGTTGCCGCCGGTATTTTTCCGGCTTTTGGCGCGTCAACCGTCAAATTGATAATGTTGATGATGCCGGCCGCAAAGGCTGACAGCGACAAAATCCCCATCAGAAAACAAACGGCAAAAATGCCGCATAGCCGCTTTTGTAGCGTGTTTTTCACGTGATTTCCTCCTCACACTATCGAAAAAACTTCTTGCTCTGTGGAAATTATAGCACTCTTTGCCGAAAATTTCAAGTAGATAGTCAAAGAAAATCAAAAAGGCTGTCTTCCGAAACGAAAGCAGCCTTTTTGCCGTATTCAAACGAGACTTAAAGGAAGTCCCATTCGCCGAGATCTTCTCCTCCCGGATTTCCGCCGGAAACGCAGAGCACGTCTGCCGCGCCTACCGAAACGATTTCCCAATCCGGTGTTTCCCATGTTTTTTTCATGTTCACTTCCTCCTTTACGGGTTGTTCTGTACAAAGCAGCCTTTGCACTGTCGATAAGCGTTTCGAACGATTTTCCCAAGCGTTTTGACCTTCACGTCTTCACGGTAAAAGGAAAATTAGCGTCCGCCGATTGGCAGCCATTGTTACTTGTTAAGCTCAAACAAACGCTTGAGCACTGTCGCCGCCTCTGCTCGGGTGGCGTTTTCCTGCGGATCGAGCGTCGAAGCGGTGCGTCCTGCAAGAATGCCCGTTCCGGCTGTCCAAGCAAGCGGCTCGATCGCATATTCCGAAATCTCGGCAAAATCCTCGTAGGAAAGAATGTTCGTATCCTCGCCGACCGTCACGTCGTAGCCCTTGAAGGAGGCGTAACGGTAGAGAATGGCCGCGATCTGCTCGCGCGTGATATTGGTTTCCGGCTCAAACAGCGTTTCGCTCACGCCGTAGACAATGCCGTTTTCCGCCGCCCATGCGACCGCCGCGGCATAATACGTATCGGCGGCAACGTCTTCAAAGCCGCTCGGCTTTGTCATCTCGGGCGAACCTTCGGCGCGGTACAGCACCGTCACGAGCATAGCACGTGTCAAATTGTCGTCCGGCGCAAACAGCGTCGGCGTCACGCCCTTGAAGAGTCCCTTTTCGTACACGTATTTGACGTAATCGTAGAACCAATCGCTCTTATGCACATCGATAAACGGCAAGCCGTCGTCAGCCGCGCCTTTTTCCTTAAAGACCACCACGATTTCGGTATCGCTTGTCACCGAAGCGACCGTCGTTACCTCGTCGCTGCCGACTGACACGCCGTCAACAAGCACATTCGACACCGCATAGCCCTTATCCGGCACAGCCGTCACCGTGACGCTGGTGCCTTTCGGGATGCGCGTCGCCGAAAGCATGGCAGTTCCCTTGCCCTCGGTGCGCAGCGTGATGTTCACATAGGTCGTACCTCTGCCGCCCGAGCCGCCCGAAGTGGTATCGTTGCGCTTAAAGGCGGCAATGGCTGTATCGAGCGCTTTGACCGCCGCCGTATAGCCGTCTTCATCGGTCGTATCGTCGGCAAGCACAGCTTTGGCATCGTCGATGGCCTTTTTCAAGGCGTTTTTCTTGCTTTGAGAAGCTTTCGGCGTGGAATCAAGCACAGCCTGCGCTTCTTCGATCTTTTCGGCAAGGTCGTTCTTGGTGTTTTTCTCCACCGTCACGAGTACATAATCCGTCAGCCCGGAAGCACGCGCCGTGCTGCCCGTTTCTTCGTCAAACAGAGCCGTACCCGAAGCAAGCTTGACCTTAACAGCCGCTTCGCCGGGCGCAAGACCTTTGACCGTGCCGCCGTCAAGCGAAAGCAGGTTTTTGCCGTAGAGCAAGCTCCATTCCAATTGTTCGAAGCCGTCGAGCGGCACCTGCACGCCCTCGGCTGTGATGCCGACCGCCGTAAACGCGCTTTGCTTGCCAGCAGCAAGGGTGATCGCCTTATCGCCGTCGCTGTTTTTCGCGATGGCGGCATTGTTTTGGAGAATTTCGACGCGCTCGAACGAATAAGCACCGTCTCGTAGCACCGTCACGGTGAGCGAAGAGGTGTTTTCCGATTTATCGGTCGCCGTAAAGATAAGTTCTTTGGCCGTTTCGATATCGGCAAGCTTTCCTTTGTAGGTGAAGCTGCCGCCGACGTCGCGCGTAAGGCCGTCAGCCGAACCGTTCACGGTCAGCGTCGCGTGCGGCTCGGTCAAGCCCTCTACCGCAAAGCTTCCGTCTTTGGCCGCAAACACAAGGCTTGTGCCAAAGAGTGCGGACGCGCCGTTTTCCATACTTTCGGAAGAACGCATGGCAAGCGAAAGCGTCGGTGCGGAGGTATCAACCGTAAAGGCAATCTGCGCTTCGGGCAGATACAATGCAGCGGCACTGTCGGTGGTGGTATCCTTTTGCGGGGTATACGCCTTGAAGCCAATGACGTAATCGCCGTCTTCAAGGTCTTCCAAATGGAATTTCCAATGACTGCGGAACCATTTGCCTTCGGAAACGGCGCTGTCGCCGTCAGTCTTTTCGGGCGAGGTGTAGACCTTCTGGCCGCGAAGCGACAACTCGGCAAACACCGGCGTGTCGAAGGTATATTCGATGATGACATCGTCGGTATCGATATATTCGCGGGTCGGATCGATGTTGGTCTTGACCTCCGTCAGCTTCGGGATTTTCGTTTCCCACATGGTAAAGGAAGCCGAAGAAACGGACGCATCGCCGTAGAAGTAGGCGCGCTTGGCATCCTCTGCGCTTCCGGCGGACGCTTGGGTATATTCCTCGCGGAGCGTTTTCACCTTGACGGTATAGGTCTTTCCGGGAACCAAACCGGCGTTTTGGCCGACAAGGAAGTTGGAACCGGCCTCGTATTGGCCAAAGGTCTCGGAAAGCTCATTGCCGTCGGCATCCGCCACAACGGCCAAATAATGTGTGTAATCGACCGTGTCGGCATCCGTCACCTGCACAAGCACCGTGCCGTTGCCTCCATAGGTTGCTTTCACGGCTTTTACGGGGTGCGGAAGGTTGGGATTCTTAAAGGTGATCGCTTTGGCGACAGCCTTGCTGACGCCCTCGGTCGAGGACATGAGCAAGACGGCACGGTATGTTCCGCTGGGGAACGAATCAGGCAATGTAAAGGTGCTTGTGCCGGAAGCGCGCTTGACGTCGTCTACGTGCAGAACGTTCGTGCCGAGTGCACCGTCCGCAAGCGTTTCTTTCTTCAGGTTGGCAAGAATCACGGCTTCATCCGTTTCCTCGGTGAGGTAAACGTCGATGGTGCACGTGCCGTCGCCGTCGGAGGTCGTCGTCCAATCGGCGGTAAAATCGAAGCTGTCGGGTGCGTCATGCGCAAGCTCCGCGCTTTCGAGCTCCGGAATGTCGTCAACGCCGCTCATGGTGAAGCTGTCAAACTGCACGCCTTCTGCTGTGCTGCTTACCGTCCAAGAGCCGTTTTGGATCAAGGTGCGGTTGGTGACGGTGAAATAGATGTATTTTTTGCCGTCGCGTATCTGCGTCAAGAAGTTGCCGCCCTCATCGTCGGCACCAACCGGTGCTTGGCCGCGGATTTCGACGCCCTTCGGATTGGTGACGGTGATTTCTTCGGCTTTCGGTTCGCCCGAGCCGGTATAGGGAATTTCGAGAAGCAGTGCGTCCTGTCCGGCGGCGTTCTTCACATCGATGACCGCGCTTGAAACAGCGTCGTCAAAGAGGGCTGTACCACCTTCGACGGCCGTCGCGTCGAGCGTATGGATGTTTGTGCCGTAATAGCCGATCACAGCGTCGCTGTCGAGGGACGCGAGGCTGAAGGTGTCCTCATCCTCATCGTCGCGCTTGGGTGCGGAAAGGTCGATGTTCTTGCCGAACGAAACGCTTTCGCCCCAATAATAGATCACGCCGAAGCGGATACCGATGATTTTGATGTTGGCGCCGATAAACTTGTTCGATACCGCCGCCTCCACACCGGCAAGCTCCTTGCCGCCGACAATCGGAATGCTGTCGGGAATGAAGATACCGGCATAGATGTAGCCGTAGAAGTAGTTGTCGGCAATGGTCACGGTGATGCCGCCTTGGATAAGGCCGTCCACAATGCTGACCTTACCGTACAGATTGAGTTCCCACGGTTCGATCCAATGTGCCGAAATGCCGGCTTTGAGGTCAAGCATTCCCTTGGCGAATTTGAGCTTCATATCGCCCGTCAGCGACAGACCCTCCAAGCTGATTTTGGCATTGAAATCGCCGACGAGCGTTTCGATGGCTTCCAAACGCGCAAATAATAGCAGCGTAATCGGCGGAAGCCGGTCGAATTCGCCGCCGATGGTGTCGGCAAGCCCGTTGATGCCGCCGCCGAGACCCGTCATATACAATACAGGCGGTGCCAACGGAATTTTCAAGCCGTCGCGGATATAGAATTCGATTTTATCGGGAAGAATGCGTTCCTTTTCCTTGACGGTCACTTCCTTAAAGGCAAGAATGCCTTCGCATTCGATGACCTTGATGTTTAGTCCGGCGTGGATCTCGTATTCCTTATCAATGGTGTTGATGGAGACGCTGGCATAAATGCCGGGCGCGTTGGACACAAGCGAACCAAGCAAGTCTTTCGGAAGCGCAAGCTCCACCGTCGTGTTGATGCCGATAAAGCCGGTGTCCTCAACCGTCACGTTGTCGTCAGCCAGCTTTTCGCCAAAGCGGACATCTTCGATCTCCACCGACAGACTGCCTTCGGAGAGGTTGGTGTCCTTTTTTAGCTTTTCGCCGGTCGAAGTGGTTGTGGTGGGCGTGGTATTGGTGCCGGAGGCCGGATCTCTATTCGCCGTGCCGCCGACCTCGCCGGTACCGAACAGATTGTTCATGCTTTCGGAATAATCGTCGTCATCCAAGCTCTCGGCAAAGAGGTTATTGAGTTCTTCGGAAAGATCCTCTTGGTCGGCCGTAAGATCCTGCGCGGGCTGTTCGTTGTTTTTGGGCGATTTGATCGGCAGGCTCATTTTGCCGCCGAAGCCGATGCCGTAGTTGACCATGCCGATGGGCGAATCCTCGTTGAAGGACGCGCTCATCACGCCGTATTTCATGTCAATAAGGAAGCCGCCGATCGACTGAATCATGGACGCCGCGCCGTCAAGCGAAAGCGTTAAGTCGGTGCCCTTCACGCCCGTGCCGAGCCGTTCGGCATCCAACGTGTACTTAAAGCCCTTGCGCACGGTGAAGCTCCATTTGCTTCGCCATACGTTGACCGAGTTGACGACCTTCAAGAGGCCGTCGCCCTTGACTTTATAGCTGTCCTTGCCTAAGAGACTGTCCTTTTCCATAAACACTTCGAGCGGCTTTTCGCCCTCATAGGAAAGGATATTGTTGATAATGATGTCGCCGTCGGCCTTTTTGGCTAACCAATATTTGGCTTTTGTGCCGTCCTCACGCGTCATCTGCTTGAAGTTGCCGCGCAAGGTAAGTAAAATCTCGTTTTTCTGAACCGCGTCCTCTGTGCCGAAATTGAATTTGAGGTCATTTCCGCGGTATTCGCCCTTTTTCGACAGTTCGCCTTTATAGAAGGAAAGGTATTCACCCTCATCGGCAAAGGTGAAAAAATCGTAATCGTCGTCGGTGCGGACAAGTGCGAGAAGTCCATAGGACATCTGCTTATACTTTTCGTCAGCCGATACCTCTAAGGTGACCGCCGCCGTGAAGGTGTTGCCGAACACCGCCTTTAACTGCGTATCGGTAAAGCGGAATTCAAGCTTGTATACGCCTACCTCCAACGTTTCGTCGGTCGAAAAGCTCATGTTTTTGTATTCGGCATCGAGGAAAGCGATGTTTTTCTTATCGATCTTCACCTCATGGTCGCTTGTGGTATGCACCAAATACAGATCCCACAGCTCCGAACCGGCAAGTGCCGCAAACGGCTTCATCGAGCCGGTAACCGTAACGGTTCTGCCGCCGGAGGTGTACACGGTTTTGGGGTTGACAGCCGCCATGGAAAGCTCGGAAAGCTTGCCTGCCGTCGAAGGCAGAAGAATGCTGCGTTCTGCCGCCGTTTCGACCGTCTTTTGACTGCCGTCCGCCTTGTTGGCCGTGGCGATGAGCGAAACATAGATCGTTCCGGCCGTCAGATCGGCCTGGGGCTTGGCGCGCAGCTTGAACAGCTTGGTCACGACCTCGTCGCCGATTTCGGCAATCATGGTGATCTTATCGCCGTCGGCAAGCTCGAACTGATCGTCGTCAAACGAAAGATTTAACTGCGCGGTCGTTAATTTTTCAGCGCCGTCGACCGTGTTGTCAATCTCCACCGACACGGTGAAAAGGCCGCCGTCTGCATAGCTTTTTCCGTCCGCGGCAAGCTGCACCCGTTCGGAGGTGATGTTTAAGCCGATATTGCCTTCGTTCTGCGAGAAGTTGCCGACGCCGTACAGCACCTCCGCGCCGAAAGAGCCGCCCTCGGCTATCAAACCAGGCTCCCAATAGAGAGCCGCCGCGCTGTCGGGCGTTTTGTGCTTGTTGGAATAGTTGGTAAAATCGCAGAATTCGTCCGGCGTGTATTCATAGCGCGTATTCGCAAGGTTTGCCCAATGTCCCAAAATCACCTTGGAGGGCGTTTTTCCGCCGTTCCATTCCTGCATGAGAAGATAGGCAAGTCGCTTGGGCGAAGAGAGCGAATCGACACAACGGATCTGCGTGGGAACGTTTTCGCCGTTAAACGCGGATTCCGTGAGCGTCGGGCGGATCGATTCATCGAGCACAAAGTACGGCGCGTCGATATCGTTGCCGAGCGAGGTGTCGAGTAGTAACCGAACGCCGACCTCCCGTGCCTTGCCGCTGGCATTGACCACGTCAAAGCTGATGCCGGCATTGCCGAGCGTGTTGGCGGAGGAGGTGGTATCCGTGCCGAGCGCGACCTTTAGCGTCACGGTCACGCCGTCAATCGTCCACGGCACGGTGAGCAAGCGTCCTTCGTCGGACACAACGGGCGTGCCGAGCGAGGATTCGATTTTGAAGAAGGATTTGTAATCTTGGCCGAACACATAATCCTTGCCGTCGATGCGCACGGTGATGAACGAGGTGCCGCCGGAGCGGTCGGCATCCTCTTTATAGAGCAGCGGCAGATTGTTGTCGAGCGCCTTTTTGGGGTTGCCCTCGACGGTCTCCACCGAGAAACCGCCGGTGGCGGCATTGAAGCTATACGTCAGGTAGCCGTTGGTGATGCTGTAGACCGATTCTTCTTCGGCAAATACAAGCGGCGGAAGCGCCGACAAAAGCATGAGCAGCGAGAGAAGAAGCGCGATGAATTTTCGAAACGTTTTCATGATGTTTTCCTCCTTGCGGCTCAATGATTGACGTAGATTTGGAGCGTGATGTAATCGCGCTTATCGGTTTGAATGAACACCGTGTACCAGCCGCTTGCAAGGCCGCTCACGTCATAGGTGCCGGCTTCGGACTGTGCTAACATGATGCCGGATTTTTTCATTTCGCCCATGGTCTTTAACCCCGCGGCATACCGGACATACGAAACACCGGCAAAGTTGGCAAGCGTAACGGAAACGGTATCGCCCTGCACCTCGGCGCGTCCGCTTGCATCCGGCAGACGGCCGTTCACGAGAGCCACTGTGTCGTACATACCGACAAGGCGGATTGTCCGCACGGCCTCGGTGACGTTGTGCGCACGGTCGGAAACGCGGTAGGTGACCGTGTAGGCAATGCTTCTGTCAAAGGTGTTCGCCGCAAAATCCGTCGTGTTTAACCGCGGATCGATGATGACCTCCACTTCGTCCGAAAGGTCGGTCTTGCCGCGGAATAAATCATACGCGGAGAAGGCCGTGCCGGGCTTGGTAAGAAGCTCGATGTTAAACGGTTCGCCGACATCGGCATTTTCATAGAACACCAATTCATCGGAGGCAAGACGCAACACCGGCGGCGTTTTATCGATCAGCTCGACATCGATGGCATACGAATCGGTCAAGCGGTTGTTCTTTTCACGGTCAAAAATATACATACCGTTATCGTCAAACACCTTTTCGGCGTCGGTCGTATAGTCTTCCTCGTTCGAACCGAGCGTGCGTGTGGGTTCGTCCGTCACGACCGTCACGGTCACATCGCCGTTGGTAACCGGCATTTTGTCGGCTTCGGTTTTTCCGGCCGTGCTGAGAATGTAGCCGGATTCCGTTCCGGAGGTATCAACGCCGATCTCGATGGTTCCGGCTTCGGTTTTGGTCTGCCAAGTGCCGTTTTCGAGAATATCGTAATCGTAGCTCCAGGAGAACGACTTGATAACCGGTGCTTTGGAATCGATTTCGGAGATTTCCACCGTTACGTAGGCGTATGCTCCCTCGTTGTCATATACCTTGAAGGTATAGGTGCCGTTGTCGCGGAAGGTGAAGGCGGCTTCGTCGACCACCTTACCGTTTTTATCGAGTGTCTGAATGCGCTTGGCGATACCGCCGTACATCACGGTAAGCTCCCAAAGCTCGCGTTCGGTATCGACGGGAACGCCTGCCGCGTTTAACGCTTTGTCAAAGCCGACCGTCACTTCGGATTTTTCGTCGTTGACCCCAAGCTTCTTTACCGTGACCGACGGAGCGACGCGGTAAATGCTCTTGACGGTGACCAAAACCGGATCGCCCTCGTTGCCGTATTCATCGGCATAGTAGACCGTAACCGTGCCGTTTTCGGTGAAGCGGAGCGTGGAAGAACCGTAGTTGACGGTGATGGAAGAAAGCTTGGTGCTGTCGTCGGGATCGATGGCGGTAATGCGCGTGTTCGCCTTGTCAAAGGTGAGTGTGGCAATCACGTTTTCGCGGCTCTTTTTGGATTGATCGACGCTGTAGGAAACGGTTGCCTTGGGTTTAACGGTATTGATGTTGGAGACCGTGAAGCTCTTTTCGGTCTTGTTGCCGGCTTTGTCCAGTAACCATAACCGATAGGTGCCGGAAACAGGCACTTCGCCGGTATAAACATCGTCGGCCTCGTCATAGGTTAACGGAATCTCTTTGCCATCCTTGCCGTAAAGCGCTACGCGCGCGACACCGCTTTGCGCGTCGGTTGCCGTTACGGTAATGCCGACCGGCTTTGCGGTTTTGGAGGTGTGCGCCAGCGTATAGGAAAGCGTGCCCGGGAAAATATCGAAATGCGAAAGGCTGACATCCACCGAAGCCGTATCGCCGAACGCGTCCCGCAGTTCAAACGTAAAGGCCGGGTCGTCGGTTTCCAGCTTGCGTTCAAAGCTGCCGCCGTTGTTGGTCACCGCAAGACCGCGGTTTTCGCCGGAAGCACTCGGCACAAGAATCGCATACGCTTCGGCATACCAGATAGCGGCACTTTCGGCAGCAGCCGGATCGAATTTGACGCGTTTTCCGTTTTCGTCCACGTATTCATATGAAAGCGTATAATCGTCTTCGCCGATGGCCGGAAGTTTGCGGATGTTGTACACGCCGATGCCTTCGGGATAGCCGCCCGGGATCGCCGGCACATAACCGCGCTCACCGAGCATATTTTCCGGTTCAACGCTGAAGCAGATAGCGTTGTCCTTAAACTCAAACACAAGCGTTTTTGTTCCCTTGATGTCCTCATCGCCGTAAACGCGTAAGGTGACAATGACGTTGCCGTCCGCGTCGGTATAGCTCTTTTCGAACGGCGTTTCGGAATAATCGATGCCGTTGCCGTCCTTGTCGATAAACGGCACGACCGTTTCTTCGTCCGGCTTTAACGGGTCGCCCCATTCGAAATCATACGGGCCAGGCATATAGCCTTCGTCGTCCGGATCATTCGGATCGGGTTCACGAATGAGGGCATTGCCCGTGATAACCTTAAGAAATTCGCGTAAATACAAGGCTTTTAAGCCGGTTTCGGGATCGCAAACCGTAAAGGTCGCGGTAATGCCCGTGCGCACCAAGATGGGATTGTCGGTCATGGTAGCGATTTCCGGCGAAACCGAAACAACCGTGCTTTCGGGCTGCGTGTTGTCGATATGCGTGGCGACGGCAATCGTTTCCTCCCAGGTGTCACGCTCCGCACCGGCCGTAAAGCTGTACAGATCGATGATTCGTTCGGTATCGCTCGGCGTTTCCCAGGTTTCGGAATCGTACAGCATACCAACGCTGTAAACAAGCAGCGTATAGCCCTCGGTATCGTCGCCTTCGCTTAGCTCCGTATCGAGGGAAAGCGCATTGTTGCGGTTGTTTTCCGTATCCATGGGTACGATGCGCTCGCCCGTGCCCGGCACATATGCAACCTTGGAGTTTCCGTTGGCAGCGATATAGACGTCGTCCGCCACGGGCGAATCGGTCGAGAAGGTAACGTCGTCCGTATAGCGGTAGACCTTGATGTTGTCAAGCTTGCCGAAGGTCACATCCTCCACGGTAATATCCGATTTGGTGCCGCGGCCAAGCTCGTCAACCATATACAGCGTATAGGTGCCGTTCTGCGTGATGATGAAGGAGAAGGTGTCGGAAAAACTCGTGGCAAGCAGCTTTGCCGCGTCGTAATTATCCTCCTCGTTTTCGGTGACGCTGTCGAGCGGCAGCACCTTGACGGGAACGTTGAATTTCACCTTGACCTTGGCGCGTGCGCCGGTCGTTTTGGGAGCTGCTTCAAAGCTTTCGGCGAAAGCTTCTGCATCGCGCACCGTAAAGGCGTCGCTTACATATTCGGTCACATTGCCGACCGTGTCCGCCGTGCGCACGGCAAGCACATAGTCGCCGGTCGCACCGGCAACCTTGATTTGATAGGTCGTGTCGGTTTCGCCGTCAAACGCGGAAGCGTCTGCGCTGAAGATTTCGCTTTTGGCAATCGTCGGATCAAGAGAGAGCGTCTCCTCGCCGAAAACCGTTTTGGCCTCGCTTCGCGGAACAACGGCAAACGACGTGTTTTCATCGGTCGCGCCGCAAACACTCACATACAAAAGCACATCTGTCCGTTCGCCGACCGCGACGCTTTGCGCCGTGCTTGAAACCGTCGGTCCCTCTTTGTCGATACCGCCGACCGTGACGGGAACAGTCACGGTGTTTCCGGCTGCGTCCGAAAGAACAAGCTCAAACGTGCCGCTTTGCGTAAAGGTCACGTTTATCGCGCCGCTTTCGTCGGTCTCGTCGGACGGCAATACCGATTTGTCTTCGCAGGACACCGAAACGCCGGCCTCTAAGTTGTCATATGCATAAAGCTTTGCCGTTAACGTGTCGGCGGTATGCTCGTCGCGGAACACCAACCGATACGTCGGCGCGCTTTCATCGTAAAAAATCGTAAATTCGCTTGTGACGATGCGGCTGTTATAGCTGTCGTCCGGCACTTTGCCGTAAGCCGAAATGACGCTTTGCACATAGAGCTTGTTTTCGCCCTCCACCAGTGCCGAAACAGGCGTGTCGAGCGTGAAAGCACCGCTGTAAACGCTCTTGTCGGCCTGATAATCGACTCTGCCCAGATTCTGCCATTCGGAGAAGGCTTCCATATCGTCCGAGGTGCGGATGTAGAAATACTGATACACGCCTTCGTCGCCGTTTGCAAAGTCTTCGGTCACGTTCAGATTTAAGGTATACTTGCGCTCACCGGTAAGCGGAGCGCCGTTATAGGCTGCCGGTGTGCCGGTGATCTCGCCGGTCACGGCAGGCTTTGCGCTGCGAATGAAGAACTCCGGCGCGTTTTCCGTGTCAAGCAGCGCCTCGTTGCCGTAAATATCGGTTGCCGCAACGGCAAGCGAATACCGGCCGCTTGGCAGTCCCGTAAACGTGACGGTCTGCGACGCGCTCGAACCGGCAAAATCGAGGCTGTATTCACCGCCGACTGCCGTATTGCCGTCGGGCGTGACAACATATGCCTTGGCGGAAGCAATACCGGCCGCGTCGGAAGCGGAAATTTTGATGGTCGCGGTTTCGTCGAACAGACCGCCCGAAACAAGCGTTGCGCCGATTTCGGGAGCGGCGTTGTCAAACACGAAGGTTTCGTGCGACTCTCTTGTCGTGCCGCTCGGCGTTGTGACGCGGTAGTTCAAATAGTATTCGCCGTTTAAGAGGACGGTGTTGCCGTCGGCATCGAGCTGCTCTGCCGCGCCGATCGGGTCGCCCGGAGTCCACGTGCGGTATTCGGAGCGGAGGCCACGGCCGATCCATTTCCAGCTTACGGTATTTTCGGCGTTGGTTTCAAACGAAATGGTGTAGGACGGGCGCGGAATCGACGTGCTTTCGGGATATACCACCTTACAGTCGGTGTCCTCGTTGTCCATTTGAATCGAAAGATAGTTCACATCGGTTTTATGTCCGAACGCATCGATGCCGAAATAATACATCCGGCCGGCATACGATTCGCCTGCGCCGATTTTGAGCAAGGCCGACGCGCCTTTTTCGGCCGTTTCTTGGTCGATAAACGCCCATTTGCCAAACGTCGTTTCGAGTTCGCCGGATTCCTGCTCGAGTGCGGCGTCCGGGTTAAAGGCCGGTTCGTCCAGCACGCCGTTCGGCGTGAAGCAATAGTAGAATTTTCCCGTGCCGGAGGCATCGCTCACGGAAACCTTATAGGTGTTGGCAAGCGACTTATCCGCCGCACGCTTGGTTCCGCGCACTTCGGTGACCGAAACAACCGGCGGCTTGTTGTCAAGACGCACATCTTCGATATAGGTTTCTAACTTGTTGCCGGCAATATCCGTTGCGGAAAGCTTCATCGTGTACGAGCCTTCCGCCGTGCGATTGAGCCACAGCTTGCGCGTGGTCGCAAAGTTTTCGCCGGACGGGAGAAACAGCGACGTGCCGGTGCAGGTGCCGTTACTCAAGAAAAATTCGTTTCTGCCGTCGGCAGGATTGACAAGGAACAGCTCATAAGTACCGTCGCTGTAAATGGTTTTGGTGAGCTTGGAGGAAACGGCCTTGATCTCAAGCGTATCTCTCCACACACCGGACAGTGCCTTTCCGTCCGTGGCAGTGACCGTTACCGACGGTTCGACGGTATCGACCTTAATGCCCGAAAGGAACGACGCATACTGCATTTTCTCCGCCGCAGAGTCCCACAGACGGTAGGTGACCGACGAGTCCTTTGGCACAAGCGTTGCGCCCTCAATGCGCACGCGCAGATTGTCGCCTGCGGAGGTCATGCCCTTTTGGAGAGGGAAATTCAAAGACACCTTCGAGCCGTCTAAGGTAATATCTTTCGCGCCCAGCTCAATGGTCTTGCCGGTGTTGCCGAGGTCAAGAATCGCGTTGTCGTAATGGAAACGCGCACCGTTTAAGCTGTCGGAGGAAATATGCCCATAGTTGCCGTCGGTTTTGATATAGATTTCCACCGGAACGGAGGAATCCGACGCATTATAGTAATAATTGTCACGGGAGGAGTAATAGGGGCTTGCGCTTGTCGAACGCACACGCGCAGTTCCTGCCCCGAAAGCCTTGCGCGTGATGGTATAGTCGCACGCCTTGTAGGTCTTGCCGTCCAAAAACGGCGCATAGCGATACACCGTACCCGAATCAAATTCAAGCTTTGCCGTTACGGTGATACGGTTCACATCGTGCTTGTTCATGTATTCCGAAAGCTTTCGCGGATTCAAGCTGTATCCGAGAAGCCGTCCGGAGCCGTCGGTCAATTCCTTGGCCGCACCGGACTGCGTGAGTGCCTTGAAATTGACGGCATCCTTGGCATTGCCCTTCACACCGGTGGCGGAAATCGTCACGGTCGGCGGTGCGGAATAGCCAAAACAGCTGTAAGAAGAGCCGAGAAGCGCGTCATATTGGTCGGACAAGCGGCCATCGTATTTGTGTTCGGTATACGCATCGCTTTCGGCCGCAGAATCAACGTCCAAATACAGTTCGCCGGTCATTTCGCTGACAAAGTTTCCGGCATCCTTCAGTTTATGCTCCGGACTGACATAGACGGTATAGGTTGACGGGCAGTTCGTCCCTTTTTCGTTTTCGATCCAGTATCCGTCCTTCTTTCCCGTACCGCTCGGATACCATCCCTTGCTTGCCGAGCCGAGAACGTAAACATACGCGGAATCCGAGCCTTTGAGCCGCACACCCAAACGGAACCACAAAAACTTGAACGCATCCTTGTGCGTGTTCTCAAGCTGTACCTTATCAAGCGTCCACGGCGCACGGGTGGTCGTGAAGGTCGTGGAGGTGAATTTTCCGGTTTTTTTGGTATTCGGAACGCCGAATTGCTCCTTTTCATTCATATTGAAGAAAAGGTTGCAAAAAACGTGTCCGTTGCCGGTCTTGGAGTTGGTGTCGTCACTGATCTGGACTTCGAGAAAATATTCCCACTCCGTCTCACCGGCTGCGTATACGGGCAGCTCGAATACGGCAAGCGAGGAAAGCATGAGAAATGCCAAAATAAATGCCGTAATTCGTCTTAGCTTCAAGCCTTTCATGGTGGTGTCCTCCTGTGAAATGATCTGCGGTGTTGGTTTTGTCTGCGGCTGTTTGCGCGGGTGTTTTTTCGGGAAACCGATGCTAAAAGAACCGCTTTTTGGCTGCGGCGCAAGCCGAAAGAAAACCGCTTTCCGCCTTTTACGCATACGTTCCCGAATTTTATTGGTTTATATACCAATTATATCCTACAAAGCGTCGCTTGTCAAGTCATTTAGGAATATTTCTCCATAAAAAACACTGCCGCCGCAAAAATCTTCTTTGCGGCGGCAGTGGCCCGAAAAACGGTTTATATTCAGTTTTCTTCGCAGACGGCCATCACGGCGGCGGCATATGGGTCATCCGCATAAGCCATATCGGCGGCAATCGCCTTTTTCACCGCACTGCAAACGCTTTCGCGTTTGACCGAGCTGTAATAGGTCACGCCGCCGCAGCGAATGTAGGCACGCAAAGCAAACGGCTCGGTTAAATACTCCTTGAGCCGATAGCCGATCCATTCGTCCGTGCCGAATACCGGCGCATCGGCGACGTTAAACATGGTAAATGCACTCGGATCGGCGTTATACGCTTGGTAAACAAGCGCGATCTTGCCTTTGAGCGGCGTTCCGTCGGCATAGGTAAGGCGTTTGCCGATGCCGTTTGCCGAAGCGATTTCCATGCCGGACACCATCGCGCCGTAGCTGTCGGAAATCGTATACAGATTTTCGCCCTTCACATAGTAGCTTCCGTCGATGAGAAGCGGTTTTCCGGCATCCAAAACCGTAAGGTCGGCAAACCCCGTCGCAAGACCTGCAAAATTGTTGAAATAGATCCGTTCGCCGAGCGACGCGTCAAAGGCGGCAGGTGCTTTTGCATAGGTCTTTTCGGCAAGCGGCACAAAGGTTTTGCCCTCGATTTGCGCATTTTTCACCGTTTCAAGCGGTTTATAAGTCTCGTTTCCGCAGACCCAAGCCGCAACGGGATCGCCCTTGTACACAGCCGGAAACGTATACGTTTCGTTTTCAAGCGGCAGCCGTTCGGTCACGCCGTCGTACAGAATCCACAGCACGTCCTTCGAATTGTACACGCCGATTTCCGCAAATTGCAGGCGGTAAACCGAATCGTTCGTTGAAATTTTGCCGAGCTTGGTCGCATCGATTTTGATATACCGCGCCTTAACGCTGTCAAAGCGGAAAACAGCCGGCACATGGTAAGGCGCTTCATACCCGGTTTCGGCGACAAGTGTCGTATAAGACGCGCCGTCAGCCGACACGCCGATGGTGAAATCCACCGGGAACGCCGGTGTCAGGCCGTCTGCGGCATACGCGTCGGTGCGCGGAAAGAGCTTGATCGCATCAAAATCCATCACAGTTCCTAAATCCAGCACGATCCACCGATGCGTATCCGGCGAACCCGTGCCGCTGCTGGCATAGCCGTAGCGGTCGGCGGTGGCAATATAGATGCCGTCGGTCAGATTGGAAAGCTGCCAATACGGCGCGGTACCGTCGTTGTCCGTGGCCGTAGCCTTTTTGCCGAGAGCCATGTTGTTGCGGCCGTTGTAGCGGAAGACCGCCGTGAGTGAAACGTCGCTCTGCGGCGTAAACGTATACGGATTTTCGAAGATTTTTTCGTCTCCGACCGCGAAATGGTCGAGTACATAATCGCTGTCCGCGGCGTACGCCTCCACCGTAACGCTCTGCCCCTTCGGTAGTGTCACAAGGCTTGCCTTTTGGCCGTTGATCGTGATTTCGCCAAAGCTTTTGCCGTCAAGCGACGTGTCGATCCCGGTAAAAACGGTCACTGTTTCCGGAAGACGCGCGGTAAACGTATACGTGCCTGCCTGCAAATCAAATGCCGCTTTGCCGTTTTCAAAGCCGCCGTAAACAAGGCCTTCGATCGATGCAAACGCCGTGCTGCCGTCCGCCGTCACGGCTTTTTCGCTTGCGGCCGGAATATACAGACGCGCCGAGGTGTTCGCCGGAACCGTCACGCAATACGTCACGGTTTGTCCGTCGCATGACCAAGTGCTTTCAATGCGGCCATCGACCGAATCATAGGAGGCCTGCAGCGAACCCAAGCGGGCATTCGGCGCCGGGCTTACTATAAAATGCTTGTAGCCGGGTGCCTTCGGATCGCTTTGAATACCGGCGGCATACGCATACAGCCATTCGGCCACCGAGCCATAGGCATAGTGGTTGAAGGAGTTCATACCGATGTTTCCGAAGGTGCCGGTTTCGGCAATATAGGAGTTCCAGCGTTCCCAAATGGTGGTTGCGCCGTTCACAACGCTGTATAGCCACGACGGATACGATTCGGTAAGTAACAGCTGATACGCGATGTCGTCGCGTCCTGCTTCGGAAAGAGCCGGAAGCAAATGTGCGCAGCCCATCGTGCCGGTCGATAAATGCATTCCGGCTTTTTCGATGCACGCCACAAGATTTTCCGCCGCTTTCTGCCGAAGCGTTTCGGTCGGCAACAGGTCGAACCGCAGTGCAAGCGCATACACCGTCTTCGTATCGCCCTTGATTTTGCCGGTAGACTCGTTGACATACGCATTCACGAAGGCCGTGCGGATCTCTTCAAATAACTGCCGGTACTGCTTCGCCTGCTCGGTTTTTCCGAGAACCTCCGAAATTTTCGCCATGAGCGAGGTGCTGTAGGCATAAAACGCGGTGGCTGTCACATCGCCCGGCGTGGTCTCCACGGCGAGCCAATCGCCGTAAGCGTCGGCCGGCAGCAAGCGCGCATTTCCGGCCTTTGCGGTGTAATAGCGGATCCAATCCGCCATCATGGCATAATTGTCCTCCAGCACCGTCTTGTCCGCATAGGCTTCATACAGTGTCCACGGCAGAATCACGCACGCGTCGCCCCAGCCGCTGTTGCCTTCGCCGACCGAATGCCCTTGCTTGGGCGCAATGTCGTAAATCGCGCCGGTCGTGCTGTTGCGTGCGGTATCGATGTCACTTATAAACTTGCGCATGAAAGCGTCGATATCAAAATTCAAGGCGCCGGTGCGTGCAAAAATCTGCGCATCTCCCGTCCAACCCAGCTGCTGTCGTCAAAGGCCGCCGTATCCCAGCCGGGAAATTCCTTGCGTGCGTCATACGTTTCGCCGTTTTGGTTGCAGGTCTCGAGATATGGCCCATCCAAACTTGCACGCCACGAGGTATCGGTCACAATCACCTCGCTCGTGCCGTCGGTATAAGTGATAGCAAGCTTTGCAAGAAACGCTTCATCCGTGCCGTAGCGGTTGACAAGACCGCCGGTGGAAACGTGTCCGGAATACCAGCCGTTGCCAACAATCGCGCCGACGGCATTCGCACCGGGCTTGACCATGTCCGTCACGTCGTACACCTGGTACTGCAATCTTGGTATAGTCCGTCCAACCCGGTGCAAGCTTGTCCGTGCCAACCTTTTTGCCATTGAGATACGCTTCGTAAACGCCCAAAGAGGTGGCATACAAACGCGCCGCGGCAATCGGCTTGGAGGCCGTGAAGGTCTTGCGGAACATCGGCGCGCTTGTCCGAGCGCATCTGCCAACGAAATTCCGGCTGTCCCATGCCGATGCCGAGCGGCGTTTCTCTTGCATCGGTCTGCAAATGGCAAACCGACACGGCACCGGCGGCCAAAACGCCGCCAAATGCAACCGCAAGCAAGGTACACATGAATACTTTTTTCAAAAATTTCATCCGTTTCTCGTTTCTTTCCAAGAGTTCTTTATCCGTATCATTGCCGGGCTCTGCCAAGGAGTTCTTGTTTCATTATAAAATATACTGCGCGGAAGTAAATGTCGAAAAAGCAGGAGTTTTTAACCAAATTTCAGTTTTTGCACATTTTATACGATAAAGCGGCCGTTTTTGTCATTCCTCTGCAGAACGCGCTTTGGCCGCTTTGGGCTTGACACGGCTTTTCTTTGCCTTAGACAGTGTATCTGCCGGATTTTCCAAGCAGTATTTGGTGTAGCGGCGGCTGAAATAGGAAAGGCTGTTGAAGCCGTATTTTTCCGCTACCTGCGTTGCGGTGTAAATGCCGAGCGAAAGATCCTCCTTTGCTTTACGACAGCGGATGCGTTCGGCATATTCCAAAATGCTCACGCCGGTCGCCTCCTTAAAACAGCGACAAAGATAGGCTTCGCTGACATTGATTTGTGCGCTGATTTCGCTTGTGGTGATCCCCTTCACGCAGTTTTTGTAAATATAATCGACCGCAAGACGGGCAATGCGGTGCTTGCCGAGAAGCAGTGCGGACGGCGTGAGGGCGTTTCCGCCGTTATAATTGCGGTAGAGATGGATGATGAGTTCATCGGCAAGCGCGTTGAGCATATTGTCGCAAAAAGGCCCTTGTGAGCGGTATTCGTCGTTCATCTTGCGGCAAATGCCGGCAACGGAAGCATCCTGAAGCACAAAGTTTTCAAAAACGGTCAAAGCCGGAATGCACAGCCGGTCAAACAGCTTGTCCTTATCAATCTCCACGCTGTAATAAAAGCAGTCATCCAAAGCCGTCATCCGGGCTTCCTCATGCGCGTTCAGCAAAAAAGTGTCTCCGGCAAACAGCGTTTTTTCCCGGTCGGCGATCCAAACGCGCAAAGTTCCCTTAACCATGCACGAAACCCGTATATTGCCGAGCGATTCATACGCACCCGTCGCTCCGCTTTTCAAGCCGTTTTCGGCGGTATCTTTTCGTGCGCCGTCCGGCACACGCGGCGGAAACAGCATACCATTCCTCCATGTCAAAATTGTTCAATCCCGATTGTTTGAAATCCTCTTTCTTCTTCATTATACATCAACTGCCCGGAAAATCAATGCGATGTCAAAATAATCCAAATTAAAGATAAAATCATGAAAATTACCGACAAATGCGAAAAGACGCACGCCCGGCAAAAATCCGAACGTGCGTCTCAAGCGACGGCAAAAGCTTCTCTTTGTGACTGACAACCCTTCCGACACGCTCCGCGTGCCACCTTCCCTTACACAGGGAAGGCAACTGTCGCCGCAGTCGTGGCAATAAAGCGCTGGTTGCAGGGCACTTTTGCGGCACACCTAACAAAAGCTGTTTCTCGTCCTGCAAATTCCGTCTCCTCAATTTTCAACTTTCAATTGTCAATTTTCCATTTGCTTCGCTGCCTGTCATTTTTACAAAAATCTCATATCTTCCCGGTAAACCACACAAGCATATCGCTTTCGCCGCGATTGGCAAAGGCGTTATACGGGATCATGCGCAGCGTCGCCGGCCGAACCTTCGGTGCGTCCGTATCAGCACGGGCATATAACGCGTCCTGCGCCGTATCGCAAAGCTCATACGCCTCCACGTCAAGCACCCTTAAGCCAAACCGCTCTTCAACGTGCGCTTTTGCCGATACGGCTGTCGGAAGCACAAACCGGTGCAGATTTTCGCCGTTGTCCACACTTTCCGCGCAGTACACAATCGGCCCTGCCTGCACACACAGATTTCCCGCATCGCGCCATACCTTGGCGCTCGAGCGCACCGCAAACGGCGTCATGTCGAATTCGACCGTTACCTCCGTGTCTTCAAAAAGCATATAGCCGTCTTTTACCTCACGGTACGGCTTGTCGGTCTTGACGCTCTTACACCATGACGGGACACGCACGGCAAGTTTTTTCACACCGCTTGCCGCGATATGCACTTTGCCGTCATTCGGATAGGCGGTCTTCATCTCGCAGGAAACGCCGTCCGCATGGAGCGAACTTGCGGCAAACTGATGAATGTATAAGGTGTCGCCGTCAAGGCCATACACATATTCCGACAGCTTTGGCAACAGACGGTTAAGATTGGGCGGACAGCAGGAGCAGCTAAAGCACTCGACGCGCTGCGTGATGGGATAGCGCTTTGTGCCGAAGCAATTGGAAAAATGGTCGGCAAGCGTGATCTCAAGCGGATTTTCATAGAAAAACGCCTTGCCGTCAAGCGAAAGGCCGGACAACACGCCATTGTACAGCACACGTTCGATGGTGTCGGCATAGGTCGCTTTGGCTTCGAGCGCCAACATCCGCTCACAGAAGAACATCAGCCCAATGCCGGCGCAGGTTTCGGTGTAGGCCTCTTCGTTGGGAAGGTCGTAGGCTCTTGTAAAGGTCTCGCCGACACAAGTCGAACCAATGCCGCCGGTGATGTACATTTTGCGTTCGGTGATGTCCCGGTACAGGGCTTCGCACGCCTTTTTTAACGCATCATCCTGCAATTCCAGTGCCAGGTCCGCCATGGCGGTATACAGGTATACCGCACGCACCGAATGACCGAACACTTCGGTCTGCTCGCGCACCGGCTTGTGGCTTTGGTTGTAATCGCCGCGTCCGTCCTCGTCTCGTTTGCCGCGCTCGTTGATAAAAAAGGCGGCAAGATCGAGATACTTCTTCTTTTTTGTATACCGGTACATTTTTACAAGTGCTAACTCGATCTCCTCATGTCCCGGCGTGACAAAGGCGGCGCTGTGCTCTTCGACAAAGACTTTGTAGATGTAATCGGCATACTTTTCCATGCAACGCAAAAATTTTTCACGTCCGGTCGCTTCGGCATACGCCACCGCCGCTTCGAACAGATGACCGGCACAGTACAATTCGTGGCAGTCGCGGTTGGTAAAGCGCTTATCCGGCTCGCGCACGGTGAAATAGATGTTGAAATAGCCGTCCGTGCCCTGATGCGCAGCGATATCGTCGATGAGCTCCTCAACCTTCGCCTGCAAGGCCTCGTCCGGATGCTTGGCAAGGATATACGCCGCACCCTCCATCCATTTTGCCACATCGCTGTCCCAGAAATAATGCACGTCCTTGTTTGCAAACTTGAACGCCGTAATGCGCCCCGAATCGTAAAAACGGTCATAAACGGCATTTATCGTGATTTTCCGATTCAATTCTTCTTTGGACGCAAGGTAGCCGTCCGTAAGATCTACCTGTCTGTAATCGAATGATTTCATAAAATTTCGCTCCTTTTGGCAATATTTTCGAATGCACTTGACTTTTTCCGTAAGTATTGTATAATAAAAAACGGAGATTTACAAGGCCGAAAAAACAACGAAAGGTAGGAAAATCCGACATGAATCACGGCGCACGCGCAATCAATTCCATGCTTGTCAACCCGAACGTATCCTTTGAA
Source organism: uncultured Eubacteriales bacterium (assembly GCA_900546385.1). Lineage (GTDB taxonomy): Bacteria > Bacillota > Clostridia > Oscillospirales > CAG-382 > UMGS882. Next base: position 37,721 of record URCT01000002.1, read on the forward strand.
TACGCCGGACTTTTTTCCTCAAAAGGCGCGTGGACGCATCCCGACCGAACGGAAAAAACCTTTGAAATTCTCTATGTCACAAGCGGCACGGTGCGCCTGTGCGAGGAACAGACCGTCTACACCGCATCCAAAGGGTCTTTGCTCGTTTTAGAGGCCGGCAAGCGGCATTACGGCATCGGCGAAGAAAGCGGCGTCGGCTTTTATTGGCTGCACTTTCTCACGCGCGGCATGGTTCTGCCGTTTGATATCCGCTTTCTTGAAAGCTTCTCCGAGCCGCATTTGTTTAAGGAGCTGTTACACTATGCGTTTCTGCCCACGCCGCCGAAAGCCTTGGTCAACGCGCTTGTTGTGCAGATCTTAGCGCAGATCGCCTATGCAGAAACCCGTCCGGAAAATGGCGGAAAAGCGGCGGAGGAAATCTATGAGTGGCTGCGCATCAACGCGTCGGCACGTCTGTCAGCCAAGGCTGCGGCAGCACACTTCGGCTTTTCGCCCGAGCACCTGGCGCGGCTCTTGAAAAAACAATATGGCGTCGGCACCAAAAGCAGTCTCGACCGCTTTCTCCTAAACCGTGCCAAAGAGCTTTTATCCAACACAGGTCTTTATGTCAAGGAAATCGCCTATGAACTGGAGTTTGAGAGTGACAAGGCCTTTATCGGCTTTTTCAAGTACCACGAAGGGTTGTATCCTGCCGAATGGCGCGACCGTTTTTATAAAATTCACATGAACAATCGTTAAGAGGCCTCACAAGCGTTTTACGTCCGTTTTACATGAATTTTACCATCTTTAGAGAATATCACGAACACGCCCGGTGTAATTCTGTGTTTTTTCGTCAGAACACCTATATTCATTTACAAATTGTTTACGAGCAATTGTTGCAAAACCGTGTCTTTCCGGCTATAATCGTGTGTATTCTATCCGGAAGGAGACCATTTCACTCCATGACCCAAATCACAAACGAATTTATCCTGCAATTTGAATTGATCGGCCGCTGTCTGCTCGCCGCCTTGTGCGGTGCGCTCATCGGCATCGAACGCAAAAACCGCTTAAAAGAAGCAGGCCTTCGCACGCATTTGATCGTCGCGCTCGGCTCGGCACTCATGATGGAGGTTTCCAAATACGGCTTTTTCGATGTGCTGCGCTATGGCGCGCAAATCGGCGTGGAGGTCAAGCTTGACCCGTCGCGTGTGGCGGCGTCTATCATCACGGGAATCGGTTTTTTGGGCGCCGGAACCATTTTCGTGCGCAAGCAGGTCATCAACGGCTTGACCACGGCCGCCGGCCTTTGGACGACCTCGGGCATCGGCATGGCCATCGGTTCGGGTATGTACATGGTCGGCATCACCATTACGGTGTTCCAGTTGCTCATTCAGATCATTCTGCATAAAAATCTGAAAATGCTGCGGATGCCCTCCTCGGATTATGTGGTGCTTCGCGCCGATAACGAGCCGGATATCGTCAAGCGCGTGACAGCCGCTTTCCGGGAGCATAACGTAGAGATCCAGTCGATCAAGTACGAAAAGCTCTCCGAAAAGGCCGTTGAGATCGAATGCTTCGTCAAATTTCCGAAAGCGTATACACCCATCATGGCCGCCGAGGATCTGGGAGCGTATGCGTTTATTCAGAGTGTGGAGACGTGAGAAGTTGAAACGCAGCAAGCCGCAGACGAAAAATCTGCGGTTATTTTTTGTCAAAATTCGCAAAAAACGGAACTTTTTATTTCCAATTTGCGTCTTACAAACAACAATCTTCACGAAAGGACTCTGCCGTCATGAAAAAACGCTTTCCCGCACTCCTTTGGACGCTTCTCTTCTGTCTTCTTCTCACGCTTTCGTCCTTTGCCGAAGACGCGCCGCAGGTCTCCGACAGCGACCTTCTTGCCCGGGCGCGCACGCTTGGCATTCTCGACGGTTTTTCCGACGAATCGCCCGAAAAACCCATCACGCGCCGGGAATTCTGTGTGCTGACGGACAACCTGCTAACCTCGCTCGGCATGACGACCGGCAACCCGATGCGCGCGCCGTTTGAGGACACCTTCGACCCGGCCGTCATGGGACTGTATGTCGCCGGCATCGTCAAAGGCACGTCCGAAACCACCTTTTCGCCCGACGATACGCTCATCCGCGCCGACGCCGCCTGCTTGACCGCACGCACAGCCGCTTTTTGCCACGTCGGCCTGCCCGAAAAGGCGGTAACCGTTCCGACGGAGGAAATTCCCGATTACGCCAAGCATAACGTCGGCTTGGTCATGGCCTATGGGCTTTTTGTCGGCACGGGAAACGGCTTTGAGCCGTATGAACCGTATACCGTCGAACAAAGCGCGACCGTGCTTGTCCGCCTGTATGACCTTGTAAAAAAGGCTCGGTCGGAGGCTTTTGAAGATAAGTTAATTTCACTTTTACCGAAAGACAAAAACTTCATGGTTTCGCCGCTGTCCTTGAAGGCCGCATTGGCACTGGCCGCCAACGGCGCTTCCGACAACACGCTTGACGAGATCTTGAACACGCTCGGTTATCCCGATCTGGTCTCCTTCAACGAAGCCATGCAGAAAGCTTTGAATGCCAAGTCTCGCGAAACGCTGGTCTTTGAAACGGCCAATTCCCTTTGGCTCAACCGCGACAACATGGCGTTTTCGTTCCGCAAGGAATACACCAGCGCGATGTCAGATTTGTTCGGCGCGACCGCATCCGAAACGGATAATAAGAACGCCGTGCGCGAGATCAACGCTTGGGCAAGTGAAAAAACGCACGGAAAAATCGAAAAAATCATAAGTGACAGCAATTTCGCCGCACTTCTCGCCAATGCTGTGTATTTTAAGGGAAGTTGGTATTCATCTTTCTATGAAAGAAATACGAAAAACGAGATTTTCACCGATACAAACGGGCAAAAGAAAGAAATTTCCTTTTTGGAGGACAACTGCTATTGGGCAGGTTACAGCGAAAATGATGACTGCAAACTGGTAAAAATAGGCTATCACACGGGTGCGAGCGAACGACAGGTCAGTATGGTCATCGTGCTGCCGAATGAGGGCGTTGCGCTTAATTCAATTCGCCTGTCGGAGCAAATCCAAAATGCGGATTGGAAAAACGAACACGTTTCTATAAAACTTCCGAAATTTCATATTGAAAGCTCCTTTGACCTGACGGATTCTCTGAAATCGCTCGGCATCAAAAAGGCTTTTGACAAAGACAAAGCCGATTTTTCGCCTATGTTTGGCGCAAAATTCGCTTATCTGGATACCATTTTGCAAAACACATACATTCATGTCGATGAAAACGGAACCGAAGCCGCAGCCGTAACCAGCAGCGGAAGCGGCGGAGGAGGCCCTGCTCCATTCAAACCGATCCCCTTTGTCGCCGACCATCCGTTTTATTTCGCCATTGTCGATGAGATAAACAACGAAATGCTGTTTGCCGGACAATTTGCGTATGCTGAATAAGGTAAAAAGATAAAAAACAAAAGCGTTTTTCTTGCGCAAAAGCTTGTTGCAGGAAAGACGCTTTTTTCTGCGGCAAAGTGCGGCGTATTTCAGTTTCCAAAACGTTTTTACGCATAAAACCCGTTTTTTGCGGCATACTGTAACCGGACGAAAAAACAACCGTTTTTTATCCGAATTTTGTGTAAAAGCAAGGAGGACACGCCATGTCACCCAAAGAACTTCTCTATATTGAAGACGCGCTCGGTCACGAAAAGCAGATGAAGGATCTGTTTTCCGGCTTTTCCGGGCAGATTCAGGACGCGGAGTTGAAAAATTTCGTGCAGGATCTCTGCACCAAGCACCAAACCAATTTTGATAAGCTGTATGGGCTGTTAAACTAAGGGAAAAAGGAGATACAAACATGGACGATAAGCTGATCATGGACAACATTCTCACCTCGACCAAAAGCGAATGCGACCTGTTGATGCACGGCACCATCGAATCTGCCACGCCCGGCGTGCATACCGCGTTTTCGCAGATTTTGAATGATACGCTTTGTATGCAGAATGAGATCTACGCCAAAATGACCGCCAAGGGCTGGTATCCGACGCAAAACGCCGAGCAACAGAAAATCGACGCCGCTAAGCAGAAATTTTCCGCTTCCAAATAAATCCGCCTGATGCGTCAAGCCGTGTGACCGACAAAGTTGCACGGCTTTTTTGCGTTTTTTGCGAAAAGCATGGACTTTTTGCGGAAATTATGATACAATAAGGAAAAACCTCGTGTAAAGGAGCTCTTATTATGGCAAGCTTTTTAGAATCGCTTCTCTCCGTCCCGACCGTTTCCGGCGGCGAAAAAGCCCTTACCGATAAGATAGACCGGTATATAAAAAAATATACCGATGAAACGCACACCGATGCGCTCGGCAACCTCATCGCCACACGGCACGCGCTGTCAAAAAAAGGCAAAAAGCCGCTGAAGCTGGCTTTTTTCTGCGCGGTTGATGCACCCGGCCGCATTGTGACCTATATCGAGGAAAACGGCCTTGTCCGCACTGCGCCCATCGGGAAAACGAGTGCCGAACGCGCTGTCTATACCGAAGTGGCAAAGACCGATAAAAAATATACCGGTATACTTATTCCGGATAACGGCAAAACCGAAGCCACCGAGCCGCTGTATGCCGATTTCGGCTTTGCAGCCGCCAAAGAAGCCGCTAAGCACCTGTCGCTCGGCGATCTGCTGTGCTTTGTCCCACAGCCGGTTGCGCTCGGAAAAACACAGCTCTGTGCGCCGGCTCTCGGAAACAAGCTCTGCGCCGCGGCACTTGCCGGGCTTGCCGCCAAAACCGAAGCCGCCGCTTTGGAAATCTCGTTTGTTTTCTGCGCGCAAAGCGTCCTCGGCGCACGCGGAGCCGCTCCGGCCGCGTTCGGGATTCAGCCGGACATCGCCGTGTGCTTGGAGGCCTATGAGGGAACCGAGCTTGGCCTGCGCCTGTCCGACCGCTTTTCGGTCGGCGATCATGATTTGGTGCGCCAAATGAAAAACGCCGCGTCGCAGGTCGGCGTGACGCTGCTGCCGCGCATCGACACAGAAGCCGTCACCACCGATACCGCCCGGATAAACGGTGCCGGGGATGGCACACGCACTGTCACGCTGCTCTATCCCGTCCATGCGCTCGGTCTGCCGCGCGAACGTGCCGACACGGCGCTTTGCGACACGCTTGTGCGCGTTCTTGAACAGTTCCTGCAAAACCTTTAACGCCCATCGGCTTCTATCCGCAAAGCATCCAAAGCATCGTGCCGCAAACGCCGACACCGCATCCGGCAGCGAACGAAATCACATCACGTAAATGCAGCCTATGTGCTTTCTTTGCCGCTTCACTTCGCCGCTCGTCAAAGACGGCAAGCGAACCGCCCAAAGGCACGCCTGCGGAAACCGACGCGTTTTTGGGTGCAATGCGAAACCGCGTCTGCGTCGGCGTGTCCGTGTCGCTGTCGGCCGAGGATTGCACCGGCGTTGTTTTTACAAGACGCTCCGCTTCACCGAGGAATTCCTCCTCGGTGCTTTTTTTTGCACCCTGCCCGGCTTTGACAATAAAAAATGCCTCTTCGAATAAATTGCTGTCCATATTCCGCACCACAACCACACGTTTTGCACAGCCCTTGATCATGTCTCTTACGCTCCTTGTCCGTTTTTCTTGTTTTCTGCCACACTTCTATTGTAGACCGAAATCGGAAGGGCTATGCAGCGGAGCCAAAAAATCCCGCATTTTCGCCGAATGCCGCTTTTGCGCATATTTTGAATATGGTTATCCGCGCGAATTGCTTGATTTTTTACAATGTCAAACTTTGCATATTTTGTTTCTTCTATTTTCGAATATATTCAATTTATGATTTGTTTTGCAATTATTATTGACAATTATTTTTGTTTTTTCTATAATAAAGGTGCAAACAACAAATCCATATACAAGGAGAACTGCCCATGCCGCTCATAAAAACTGAACAAACCGGTACATTGGCTGTCCGCATTTACGATACCCGTGCCGAAATGGGACACGCCGCCGGAAACGATGCCGCCGATGTCATTGTCGCGCTGCTCGAAAAAAAGCCGGAAATCAACATGATTTTCGCCGCCGCACCTTCGCAGAACGAAACGCTTGACGCTCTCTGCGCACGCACGGACATCAATTGGACGCGCGTCAACGCCTATCACATGGACGAATACATCGGCCTTTCCGCCGACGCGCCCCAACGCTTCGGCACGTTCCTCAAGAATGCCATTTTCGGAAAGCTCCCTTTCCGTTCGGTGAACTACATCGACTGCACCGGAAGCGATCCGGAAGCCGAATGCGCCCGGTATGCAGCCCTTCTTGAAAAGGTGAAAATCGACGTTGTCATGCTCGGCATCGGCGAAAACGGACATATCGCCTTCAACGATCCGCCGGTGGCCGATTTTGCCGATAAGCGCATCATCAAGCCGGTGCAATTGGATGAGATCTGCCGCAACCAACAGGTCAACGACGGCTGCTTCGCCAGACTCGAGGATGTGCCGAAAACCGCGCTCACGCTCACCATTCCGACGCTGTTTAACGCCGATTATCTGTTCTGCAGCGTTCCTGCCGCCACCAAGGCCGATGCCGTGTACCACACGGTCACCGACGCCGAAATCAGCACCAAATGCCCGGCGACCATCATGCGCCGCCATCCGCACGCCGTGCTGTACTGCGACAAGAACAGTGCCGCCAAGATTTTATAAGCCGCCATACAGAAAGTCATTTTTGCCCGAAAGGAAGGTTTTCATGAATTCACCCAAAAAGCAAGGCGTTCTGAACGTCGCCATTATCGGCCAAGGCCGCAGCGGCCGCGATATTCACGGCGCGTATTTCCTGTCAGAAGCCTCCAAAAAATATTATCGCGTCGTCGCCGTCGTCGATGCCCTTGCCTCGCGCCGTGCCCGTGCCGCCAACGAATTCGGCTGCCATGTCTACGACGACTACAAGCTTTTATTTGACCACAACGATATCGATCTCGTCATCAACTCCACCTTTTCCGACGAGCATTATCCCATCACCATGGATCTTTTGGAGCACGGTCTTAACGTCGTGTGCGAAAAGCCGTTTTCCGCCTATGCCGACGAGTGCGAAGCCATGATCCGTGCAGCAAAAGAGCATAACTGCCTTCTCACCGTGTTTCAACAGTCCCGGCTTGCCTCCTACTATAAGCGTATTCACGAGATCCTCGAAAGCGGCGTTCTCGGCGAAATCGCACAGATAAGCATTGCGTTTTCCGGCTTCTCGCGCCGTTGGGACTGGCAGACCAGCAAGCGCTTCTACGGCGGAAGCCTCTTAAACACCGGCCCTCATCCGCTCGACCAAGCATTGGATCTTCTGAACCTCGCTGAGGATGAGCTGCCGCAGGTGGTATATTCCAAGCTCGGCAAATACAATTCCTTCGGCGATGCCGAGGACTACGCCAAGGTGCTTCTCACCGCGCCCGGCAGACCGCTCATCGACGTGGAAATCAGCAGCTGCGACGCTTATTCCGATTACACCTACAAGATCCAAGGCTCGCGCGGCTCGTTAAAAGCCACCATGAGCAAGCTGGAATGGAAGTATTTCGACCCGATCGAAGCGCCCGAACAAAAGCTCACGTTCGAAACGTTAGTCGGCGACGACGGTTATTCTCCGCAGTATTGCGGCGAACGGCTGCCTTGGCACTGCTTTACTGAGGAGTTGAACGGAACGGCGTTCGGCCTTGCCGTGGAGGATTACTATGAGCGGCTGTACAAAACCATGACCGAAGGTGCCGAGCTGTTCATCAAGCCGGAGGCGGTCGTCAAGCTCATTCGCGTGGCCGAAAGAGTCCACGCCGATAATCCCATGCCGGTCCTTTACTAAGAATTTCAAAGCGGTGCGGTTTCTGAAGCGGAGACCGTCACCGCTTTTTTCGCAAAGCCAAGCAAGGTAAAAATTTGCGTTTTTTGTACATTTTTGAAGCATAAACACTTGATTTGCCATCCAAAATCTGTTATAATACCATCGGATATCTTGAAAACATGGATGTTTTCCGAATGTCCGTCAAGGAGAAACACGTATGATCATCCAAATCACAAACGGTAAAATCATCACCCAAGATTCCATCCGCATCGACGCCGATCTCTATTTTGAGACGACCGTCGGCAAAATCATCGGCCTTTACCCAAAGCGTTCGCCGCTTGCGCCGACGCCCGACAAAACGCTCGACGCACAAGGCCTTTTCGTTTCGCCCGGCTTTATCGATTTACACACGCACGGTGCCGGCGGAGCGGATTTTCTCGACTGCGAAAAAGACGGCTTTCTGAAGGCTGCCGCCACGCACGCACGCCACGGAACGACGGCGCTCCTGCCGACGGCCACCTCAGGAGACCTCGCCGAGCTTTTTGAGACCATCGATGTCTACCGTGCCGCCAAGGAAGAGAACACGACGGCCGCTTTCCTCGGCCTGCATCTCGAAGGCCCGTATTTTGCGCTCAGCCAAAAGGGTGCCCAAGACGAAGCGTATGTGCGCGGCTTCGACAAGGACGAATACACGCGCATTCTCGCTTACGGCGGAAGCGATATCCGCCGATGGAGTGCCGCACCCGAGCTTGCCGGTGCCGAAGAATTTGCGCACACGCTCACATCGCACGGCGTGCTGCCGTCGATCGGGCACACCGACGCATCGGAGGACGACGTTTACAAGGCGTTTGACGCCGGATTTACGCACGTCACGCACCTTTATTCCTGCACCAGCGGCGTACACCGCAAGAACGGGCTTCGCTATGCCGGTGTCATCGAATGCGCCTACTTAAACGACCGCATGACGGTCGAGATCATTGCCGACGGCGTGCATCTTCCGGCTTCGCTCTTAAAGCTGGTGTACAAAATCAAAGGCGCGTACAGCACCGCCCTTGTCACCGATTCCATGCGTGCGGCCGGAATGCCCGAAGGTGAAAGCATTTTGGGCAGCAAAACGCATGGGCTTCGCGTCATCGTGGAGGACGGCGTTGCCAAAATGCCGGATCGCACCTGTTTTGCCGGGAGCGTTGCCACCATGGACAGGCTCGTGCGCAACATGGTGTATCTGGCCGGTGTATCGCTTGTCGATGCAGTGAAAATGGCCTCCGAAACACCGGCGCGCATCATCGGTCAAGCGCATAAGGGTGCGCTGTTAGCCGGCTACGATGCGGATATCCTTCTTTTTGACGAAAACATACAGATCGACACGGTCATCATCGGCGGAAAGGCGGTTTTTTATGACCAAAAGAGAAACGCATAGAGCTTCCGACAGCGTCGAAAGCATCCGCGCGGCAAATCGAATGCGGGATTATCCCCAAGAGGATGTCAGTGTATTCTTAAAGGAATACCGCAACCCTTACATGATCACGCCGCATTTGCACACGGAATACGAGATCTACTACAACATAAACGGCGGCAAGGGCTTCTTTATCGACGACCACTACTACGACTGCAATCCGCATGACTTGTTCATCATCCGCAAAATGCACATTCACCGCGTGGCGGTCGGCGATCCGGACAATTATGTGCGGTGCGTCATCAGCATCGATTCGTCGTTTATCGACAAGTTAAGGCTGTTGCTTTCGGATCGCACAGCACTTGATTTTTTGGATGCGGTCGGCGAAACGCTGCCGGTCAAGGTGCATTTGGAAAAAGAGGATCACGAAAAGTACATGATGCACATCAAAGAGTATCTGCGGTTGGAGCAGGCGAAAAATTCGCTGCTTTTGACCTCGAAGCTGTTTGAACTGCTTGCCTTTATCAAATACGTCTATCGCGGAAAGGAGGGCGTTGTGATCCCGGAATCCGAGCCGGAATTGTGGTCGGAAAAGGCCATTCGCTACATTGAGCGCAATTTCAGGGAATGTCAGGCCTCCGAGGTGGCGCACGCCTTGAACATCAACGAAAACTATCTCAGCCGGCTGTTCAAAAACGAAACCGGCACGTCGCTCAACAACTATATCATCCAACGCCGCATCGCCGAGGCCAAAAAGCTTTTGTACAACGGCGTCAGCGTCAAGGACACCTGCACGTCCTCCGGGTTTAACGACTGCTCGAATTTTATCCGCACCTTCAAGAAGTTCACCGGAATGTCGCCGGGAACCATCAAAAAACAGCGCAGTTTTGAAGAGCAGCATTAAGCCCACCCACAAAAGGAGCAATACAACCATCATGCAAGACATTCTCATTCGATCCTATGATCCCCAAAACGCCGATGAAATTGCCGCCATGGCGCGCATTTGGAACAAGGTGGTAGAGGACGGGGTCGCATTTCCGCAAGAAGACTTTTTGGACACCGAAGGTGCGTCCGCATTTTTCGCCGCCCAGACCGACTGCGGCGTTGCCGTTGACACCCAAACCGGCAGCATCTGCGGATTATACATTCTGCATCCGAACAATGTCGGCCGCTGCGGCCACATTGCAAATGCGAGCTATGCCGTATCGACCGAGCTTCGCGGCAGGCACATCGGCGAAAAGTTAGTGCTTGACTGCTTACGCAATGCCCGAGAGCATGGTTTTCGGATCATGCAGTTCAACGCGGTAGTTGCCTCCAACACGCACGCAAGGCATCTTTATGAACGCATCGGTTTTGTGCCGCTTGGTGTGATTCCGGGCGGTTTCCGCATGAAAGACGGGCACTATGAGGACATTTGTCCGTACTATATCGTGCTTTAAGGCGCGTTTTCCGGGACTTTTCGAGGATTCGAAAAGTCCCGGATTTTTTGCACGAATTTGTTGTTTTGTGCGCTGATTCGAGGTTTGCAGAACCTCGAATCTCCCTGCGGGAAGGTTTTAATTTTGTTAGTGGGAAGTTGTTGTTTGGGTGGGCTGATTCGAGGTT
>URCT01000003.1 GCA_900546385.1 uncultured Eubacteriales bacterium
TCCGCACCGACGTGGAAAACGCGCTTGCCGGTCTCATCCGCGAAAAATATCCGGACGCCGAAGTTCTCATGGGAACCTCGACTGCCGGTATCGCTCATGCCGCTATTACCGCACATCTTTTGAATCTGCCGATGGGCTATGTCCGCAGCGGTGCAAAAGACCACGGCAGACAGAATCAAATCGAGGGCAAGCTCGAAAAAGGGCAGAAGGTCGTTGTGGTGGAGGATCTCATTTCGACCGGCGGGAGCGTGATCGAAGTGGTGAATGTGTTAAGAGAAGCCGGAGCGGACGTACTCGGTATCGTTTCGATTTTCACCTACGGCATGAAAAAAGGCCTTGAACGGCTTGCCGAAGCGAATGTCGAGAACACAAGCCTTACCGATTTTGATTGCGTGATCCGTGTGGCGGCCGAACAGGGCTATATCAAGCACGAGGATGTGGAACGCTTAACCGCCTTCCGCAATAATCCGTCCGACGAATCTTGGATTCATGCATAATTAGAGAAAGGAACTGTGTCATGCTCAAACACTTAATCGATATCCTTGACCTTTCCGAGAGGGAATTGGATGAGCTAATCGAAAAAGCCTGTGATATCATCGCAAACCCGGCTGCATACAGCGAAAAGTGCCGCGGAAAGAAGCTTGCGACGCTGTTTTATGAACCGTCGACCCGAACCCGTCTCAGCTTTGAAGCCGCCATGTATGAACTCGGCGGCAACGTCCTCGGCTTTTCGGAAGCCTCCAGCTCTTCGGCCTCCAAAGGCGAAAGCGTAGCCGACACGGCAAAAGTCGTTTCTCTGTATGCCGATATCATCGCCATGCGCCACCCGAAAGAAGGCGCACCGCTTGTTGCTTCGATGAACGCCTCCGTTCCGGTCATCAACGCCGGCGACGGCGGTCATAACCATCCGACGCAGACGCTTGCCGACCTTCTCACCATTTACCGCGAAAAGGGACATTTCGACAACCTGACCGTCGGCTTTTGCGGCGACCTCAAATTCGGCCGTACCGTCCATTCGCTCATTTCCGCACTCTGCCGTTATTCGGGTATCGACTTTATCCTTATTTCACCGGATGAATTGCGCGTGCCGGCTTATATCAAAACTGACGTCATCGGTAAAAACAACGTCAGCTGCCTTGAAACCGGCGATTTGATGTCGGTACTGCCGGATTTGGATATTCTCTATATGACCCGTGTGCAGAAAGAGCGCTTTTTCAACGAAGAGGATTATCTGCGCTTAAAGGACAGCTATATTTTAACGCCGGATAAGTTAGAGAATGCCAAAAGCGATCTTACCATTATGCATCCTCTGCCGCGCGTCAACGAGATCAGCGTTGCGGTGGATGAGGATCCGCGTGCGTGCTATTTCAAGCAGGCCGCAAACGGAAAATATATGCGCATGGCTCTGATATTAAAGCTTTTGGGCATCGAATAAACGACAGGAGAACGAATATGAAAATCGACTCGATCAAAAACGGCATTGTGATCGACCACATCACGGCCGGAAAAGGCATGGAAATCTATCGTCTGTTAGATCTGGATGCGACCGATTATTCGGTGGCACTCATCAAAAATGCATCCAGCAGCAAAATGGGGAAAAAGGATATCATCAAAATCGACGCACTGTTCGATATCGATATGAATGTCCTCGGCTATGTGGATCCGGACGTGACTGTCAATATCATCAAAGACGGCGTATTGGCGGAAAAGAAATCGCCCGAGCTTCCCGAAAAGCTTACCAATGTTATCAAGTGCTGCAATCCGCGCTGCATTACGACGACCGAACAGGATTTGGCGCACGTTTTCCATTTGGTGGATCGGAAAAAGCGCGTCTATCGCTGCATTTATTGCGATTCGCGCGGAAAATTCACCTTTTAGGCGTTAAGCGGAACGCGAGGACAAAAAACACGGCAGAAACCGTTTCATTGGGCTTCTGCCGTGTTTTTGTATTTATTTGTTCTTGAAGCAGCGCGAACACGGTTCGTATTTGCCGCTGTCAACATCAGCTTGCGAAACCTCAACGACATCCTTGCCTTTTAAGTAGCTGCATCCGGCAAGATGGTATTTTTTGCCGTTTGCGGTTGCATAATAGACGCGCTTGTCAGGCGGTATCACAAAATCGTCGTCGGAAGAGGCTTTCGGCGGCTGTTCCGGCTGCGGTACCGTTTCGGCCGAAGACGGCGTTTGCGGCACTTCGGACACAGCCGTGCCGGCTGTTTCTGTCGGCACGTTGTCAGGCGTTGTTTCGGAAGCGGTTTTGTCGGAGGACACTGCGCCGGAAACGATTTCGCCGGATGCCGTTTCACCGGATACAGCTTTGCCGGACGCTGTTTCGTCGGCGGATTTTGCGTCAGAGCTTTGCGCACCGGCAGCAACAGCGATTTGATTTTGGTCGCTTGTCAACATCCCGGGATCGACCGTAACCGAATCGATTCGGACAAACCCGAAGCCGGGAATGACTAAAAACTTGAAGATGAGAACGCAAAGCAGAAACTGGAATAAGAAAGTCGCTGTAATGGCGAAACCTGCATGAAATTTGAAAAAATTGTATAACAGACCGCGCCGGTTGATGTCGATCAAATGATAGGCAAATTCCGCTGCCGCAAATTCTTCGTTCGGCGTGCCGTGAATTACCTTTTCGGTGCGGTTTTTGACGCAGTAGATCCTGCCAAGCTCTAAGGCAAGCAGCTTAACAAATTCCTCGTCGGAAATATCCGTGCGGACAAAGACAATGCGGTGTTCGCGGTCGGTGAAGGTGAAAGAATCGACCGTGTGCGCTAACTGTTCGACACCCAAAACTTCCATTAAGTGCTTCGTTTGGGCGGACATGGCGACGGCACTGTAACGGATGACCATGTAGCCTTCGGTGTTGAGAACGCTTTTGAGCGCATCGGGCGTTATGGAGGAAAGCTCATGCCTTTCGATGGTTTCTTTGGCAAGCACTTTCATGTCGCCGGAACGAGTGTTTTTCATGGCTCTTAAAACAAGTATGTTCCGGCCGGAACCGAATGCGTTTTTCCGTCAATGACAAGCTCTGCCTGCACGGGAACCGTGATCTCGTAGCGCGTCTTTCCGTCTTTGTGGTACCATTTGGAGGAAACTGTGCCGTGGCGCGTATCGATCGAAGCAAACAGCGAGCCGATGCGCTTGTCCGGCAACGGCGCTACGCGAACTTTGGCAAAACCGGCACCGTCCTCGGGAATCTGAATGCCGCAGGCCTTGCCGTAGACCCAATCGCCGACCGCTCCGTAGGCATAGTGGTTGAAGGAGTTCATGTCTTTGCTCCAAACGTCACCATTTTCGTTGATGCCGTCCCAATGTTCCCACATGGTGGTAGCCCCGAGGCTTACCGAGAATAGCCACGACGGATAGCTTGTCTGCAGCAAAAGCGTGTAGGCAAGTTCGGTATAGCCGTTGTCGCTGAGCGCATGAAGCAAGAACGGTGTTCCCACAAAGCCGGTGGTCAAATGGTCGCCGCTTTCATGGATCAGATCCGCAAGACCTTTTGCCGTTTTTGCCGGATTTTCGGCAAGACCGAAATATAAGGCAAGCACGTGTTCGGTTTGGGTGCGGTATTCGTCGGAAAAATCGGCATGGAATTTGTTCTTTGCTTCTTCATGCAGCACACGGTAGCGGCTTCCGTCTCGTCCGAGCACTTCGTAAGCCTTGGCAAGAAGCTCTAAGTCATAGGCGAGGAACGCCTGTGCAATCAGCTCCGTGCGCGTCGACCCGGTATAGCTGCCTGCCGGTGCATCGATGCCGAGCCAATCGCCGAAATGGTGATTGTAGCCCTCTTTCAGAACGGTTTCCATAAAAGTCGTCATGGAAGCAAGCTGCTGCTCAAGAAGAGCCTTGTCGCCGTAGGTCAGATACACCTGCCACGGAATGATAATGGCCGCATCCGACCACGCTTCGGCACTGATTGTTCCGCCGAAATTGTTGGGAACAATCATGCCGATTTTGCCGTTCATGTCGATTTCGGCGGCAATGTCGCCCATCCATTTTTTGTAAAAGCGTTCGGTGTCGAAGTTGTAGGTCGCGGTTTTTGCAAAAACCTCCGCATCGCCGGTCCAGCCGAGCCGTTCATCTCTTTGCGGACAATCGGTCGGCACATCGAGAAAGTTGCATTTCTGTCCCCAGAAAATGTTGGAAAAGAGTTGGTTTAAGTTCTTGTCCGAGCTGATAAGCGTTCCGGTTTTTTTGATGTCCGAATAGACGGCAATGGCCGTGAAGTCGTCCGGCGAGAAGGGAACGGACGCCGGAAATTCGTCAATGCGGATGTAGCGGAAACCATAGAAGGTTAGGCGCGGCTTATAGGACTGCGCACCGTCTTTGCAGGTGTAAATGTACTGACACTTGGCACTGCGGTAGTTTTCGTTATAGAAGTTGCCGTCCTTGTCGAGAATTTCGGCAAATGACAGCGACAGCTTTTCACCGGCTTTGGCGTCCGGAAGAGAGAATGCCGGATAGCCGGTCAGATTCTGTCCGAAATCAAGCACGGTTTCGCCCTTCGGCGTGGTGATGACCGCAATCGGCGCAAGGTGCTCATGCTCGACGATTTTTTCGCCCTCTTGGGGAATCAACGTTTCGGTTCCGGCTTCCGTGTCCACCGTGACCGGAACGAATTCGTTCGGCTCGATGCGCGCGTCATAAATCTCGCCGTCGTAGATGTCGGAGAATTCCACGGCACTTTTACCGCACATCCAGCTTCCGTCGGTCTCGATTTCTTCGGTTTTTCCGTCTGCATAGGTGAGCGTTAAGCACGCGATGATCTCGGCATCCCAGGCCGTATCGCGCACGGCCGCGTCGTGCTGTCGGATAATGCGGCCATGATACCAGCCCTCGGCAAGCGTCACGTCAAGCGTGTTTTTGCCGTTTTGGATAAACTCCGTCACATCGTATGTCTGCACCTGCAAACGTTTTTTGTAGGTCGTCCAGCCCGGCGCTAAGATAAAATCGCCGACGCGCTTGCCGTCGATTTCGGCATAGTATACGCCCTTGCCCGTGATTTCAAGAAGTGCCTTTTCCGGCTTTTGCACCGATTCAAATTCTTTGCGGAACAACGGGCAAATCCCGTTTCCGCTTGCGGCAAAATCCGCTTTGATCCAATGCTGGTTTTTTAGCATAAATATAGCTCCTTCAAAAGGAATTTGAACATATCTTTCATCGACATTATAATCAATTCTTTGTGTAATGTCAAGAATAAACAAACGTATTTTTGCATAAAATGCGAAGTTTCGCGAAAACGGCTTGCAATTTTCGAAAATGTGTGATACAATCAAGGCGTATTTTTTAGAAAGGCAAAATCAAAGCCATGCACAAAATTCAGAAAACCAACGCCATGCGGCAGTTGGATGCCGCCGGCATTCCGTATGAGGCGAAAGAATACGAATACGACGAAAGCGACCTGTCGGGACTGCACATCGCCAAAAGCATCGGTCTTGACCCGGATATCGTGTTCAAAACCCTTGTCGCCCGCGGCGATAAAACGCCGTATGTTGTGTTCTGCATTCCGTGTGCTTACGAGCTTGACTTGAAAAAATGTGCTAAGATTACCGGCAATAAGCGGATTGAGTTGGTGGCCGTTAAGGAACTGTTAAATCTTACCGGCTATATTCGCGGCGGCTGTTCGCCGATCGGCATGAAAAAGAGCTTCCCGACCTATATCGACGAAACCGCACTGCTGTTTGATAAAATCACCGTCAGTGCCGGTGTCCGCGGCATCCAACTGTATCTCGACCCAAACGCTTTAATCGACTTTGTTCACGCCGAAACCGGCGATCTTACCGAAATTCCCGATTAAAATTTCCCGATAACAAATAACGGAGGAAACGACCATGACCGAAATTCAAAAACTTGTCTCGGAGCGCAACCTGCCCGAAATTCCGAAAGACCGCGAACAAATCAAACAAATCCTGCAAGAGGAGATCTACGGCTTCCTGCCGCCTGCACCGGATGAAATGTCCTTTACCGAGGATAAAGTCATCGATACGCGCTTTCCGGCGCGCGCCGTGCTTCGCAGAATGTATGCACACGTGCGTATCGGCGAACGGATTTTCAATATTCCGTTCTATACGGCGTTCCATACCGACGGGAAAAAGCGTCCGTTCTTTATCCACAATAATTTTCGTCCGAATACACCGGATATCTATATGCCGGTCGAAGAAATCCTCGATAACGGTTTTGACCTGCTGTCGCTCTGCTATACCGACGTCACCTCCGACGACGGCAATTTTACGGATGGTCTTGCCGATATTTTCATCGGCAGCGAACCGCGGAAGCCGAACACCTGCGGAAAGATCATGCTGTGGGCTTGGGCGGCGATGCGCGTGATGGATTATGCCATGACCTGCCCAAATCTCGACCATGAAAACGGTGCTGTCATCGGTCATTCCAGACTCGGAAAGACCGCGCTTGTAACGGCCATGATGGATACGCGCTTCAAATTTGCGTTTTCTAACAACGCCGGCTGCTGCGGCGATGCTTTTGTGCGCGGCAAGAAGGGCGAACAGATTGCCGATATTATACGTGCTTTCCCGTTCTGGTTCTGCGAAAACTTAAAAAAATATGTCGGACATCATGAAGCTATGCCGTTTGACCAGCATTTTCTGCTTGCATCGATCGCACCGCGCTTTGTGTACGTCGCATCCAGCAGCCTTGATTCTTGGGCAGACCCTAAGACGCAGTATCTGACCTGTGCTGCCGCAAGCGACTATTTCGAAGCGAACGGCGTGACCGGCTTTGTCCATCCCGATCGCTTCCCGAATCTGCCGGAAAGCTTCCATGAAGGACATATCGGGTATCATATCAAGGACGGCGACCATTTCCTGTCGAGACGCGATTGGAATGAATATATGAAATATTTCAAAGCACATTTGAACGACTGAGTTTGATGTGACGAACAAAAAGGCTGACACGGATTTTCCTTTTCCGCGCCAGCCTTTTTTTATTTGTTTTTGTTTGATAGGAATATCATAAAATCCATGACTTCATCCTTTTGTGCCGGTGTTAACGAATGAAACACCGTTAAAAAATCATTACAGGAAAGTTGATTTTTGATGTTGGTGATACCGAAAAGGTAATCGACGCTGACACCGAAATGCGCGGCAAGTGCCGTGATAATCTTTTCATCGCGCGGAAAATGAATGCCGCGTTCGTAGTCACTGATAACTTTGCCGGAAACAAACAGTAAATCCGCGATATCTTTCTGCTTTTCGTCGTTGTCTTCGCGCAGCTCTCGTAGTCTTTCGCCAAAAGTCATAAATACTCAACTCCTCTATATGATTTTACCGAAAATGTAAATATTTTTAAAAATTTAACCTAAATCGTAAAATTATTATTGACATTTACCGAAAAGGTGACTATAATGTATTTGACTTTATGGTGAAGGGAGGCGTTCTTATGAAGCAAAATGCACACACATATGCCCTAAAACTGGAAACGGCTTTTCGCGTTGGCAATTCATTTATTCGCGCGGACGAATTTGAAGTAGATTTTTCTTCGGCCTTGGAAACAGCCATTGGTTACTTCAAGGGTCATGATATTATCACGGATTCCGAAGCGAAAGGCTTGCTTGACTGTTGCGGATGGGGAACACGGTTAAGCGACATTCTGGAAACGGACGACGGAAAAGACCAAATCGAAGCTTTGATTCGCCGTGTGAGCGAACTCAAAAGCAAACCATAAGTTAATTGTGGGCTTTGAATCCAAAATTTAAACTATGAAAGGATATAAACGATGAAAAAGAGAATTCTAATGCTGATGGCAGCGATTTGTATGATTTGTTCCTTTGCGGCAATAACGGTTGGGGCGTATATAGATTATACGACGAATGCACAAAAATTGGTGAGCTATATTTGGCAAAAAGGGTATGTTTCTAATGATGGAACTATATCTTTAACAACGACATCTGAATTTTCCGAAGCAACAAAATTCACTATTTTGAGATACGATCCACAGAAAAACCAAATTCATTTTGGATCTTCTCTTCAGATTAAAGGAGGTTCAACTTTATGTTATTTCAATTATGATGTGGCAACTGCAAGTGTTGTTGATAATGAACTGGATGTTAGTGTCTTTTTTGATGAAAATGGAAGCCAAACCATGGCGGGTGTTACTCTGTTTTTTGATGCAAACACCTATAATGAGGATGATCAATATGATATTTCACCTAATGATATTTATGGAGATGCATACCTTCCTTATGGGTCTTTTGATGAAGTGGCAAGTTTTTTTAATAGAACAATCCATTTAGCAATCGTTAGTTTTGAAAACATTTTATCCAAATACACAGATTTGTCTTTAGAGGATATTGGTTTCGTATCTTTGCGTGTTACTGGTTCGAATAACGATACGATTATTCATGCGCCAGACGGTAGAACGGCACGTATTTATCATGGAGACGTCGAAAAATTCTTACAAGTCGGTTGGTATCTATACCCGGTAACAACAATATACGCCCCGGACGGCAGAACAGCAGTTGTTGAAAAATCCAGTGTAGAAGCATACAAAGCTGTCGGTTGGAATACCGTACCGGCGATAACGTTATATGCCTTAAACGGAAGCACGATTAACATTTGGTCTTCCGAAACAGCGGCCTATACCGCCGTCGGCTGGTATGTAGGAACGACGCCTATCACCATGTACGCCCCGGATGGCAGAACAATTTCCGTACCCATCGAGCAAATGACTGCCTATATCGGTGTTGGTTGGTCACAATATCCCATTGCCGCATAATTCATATAAAAATAACAGCAAAAAGGCTGACACGGATTTTTCTTTTCCGCGTCAGCCTTTGTTTGCTTTGATTATCTAAATTTTCACCTTTGTAATATTCGGTTCCGCACCGAAATCCACCGTCTGCATACGCTTTCGGTAGCGAAGCGGCGACTCGCCGCACCGCCGCTTGAAGTAGCGCGAAAAATAAAATTGGTCGCAAAAGCCGAATGCTTCGCTGATTTCGTTGACGGATAAATCCGTGCAGAGCAGCTTGCGTTGGGCGGAATACATAACAAGGTCGTCAATATACAGCCCCACCGTTCGTCCGGTCTGTTCCTTAAACGCTTTTGTAAGCGTGCTGACCGACACAAACCCATGTTCCGCTACCTGTGAAATGTTTAACTTTACCGACAGATTCGCACGGATGTATTTCATGGCGTTCTGCACAAGCGGCGTATAGCGGTCGTTGTCGTCAAAGCCGATTTTATAGGCTTCGATCATGTCGGAAACCACGCCGGCAATGCGGCCTTTTAACAGCACCATGTCCGCAAAACGGTCGGATTCGTAGAGCTTGTGCAGCTCTTCGGTCTGTTTTTCGGAATAGGGAAGACTTGCAATCTGCTTGCAGGACAGCATCAAATCAAACCCATCCGGTTTGAATAAATTGATGTGAAAAAACAGCTTTTGTACCGATGGCGACCCTTCAAAATCGTATAATAAGCCGGTCGGAATCAAATAGACGTTTCCCGGCTCCAAAAACACATCGCCGCACGCGGTTTTGAGATGCGCCAGGCCGCTTTCAACAAAATAGATGCGCGAATACGGCGAACAGACCTTTTCGCTGTGCCAGGTGTCGTCGGTGTGAACATAGCCGCTTTCGCCGAAAAACAGATCATAGTCATTCATGCGGCTGATAAGCAAATCGTTGGTGTAAACGTACAAGAACCGCCCCTCCTTTGTTCATTTCCGTATCAGTATAACCCAAATGCATTCCGCTGTCAAGCGTGTTTCTTGTCGTTTTGTCGGAAACAAACCGACGATTTTCACTATATTTTGTCAGGATTATACATATTATTTACACGACAAATCAAAAATTTAAGTTTGTTGCACAAAAAATTCATTCTTTTTTTCGCTATGCTGTTGAAATAATCGCTGAATCGTGTTATACTAATCGTAGCAAATCCTGCATAATTCCCGGCGAAAGGACAAAAATCATGACGGCAAAAAAAACCGACAATATGGCGGTGTATCTCTTCCATCAAGGCACGAATTTTCATGCATACGACTATCTCGGCGCGCACAAAACGGAAAACGGGATGGTTTTCCGCACCTGGGCGCCGCACGCTGAAAACGTGTATGTGACCGGCGATTTCAACGGCTGGTCCAAAGAAACTCCCATGACGCGCATCAGCGAAGAGGGCGTGTGGGAGGCTTTTGCGGATGCATCCCGCTTTGGGGAAGATTCAAAATATAAATTCATCATCCAAAGTGCGGCAGGCGAGGTGTATAAAGCCGATCCGTATGCCTTTTATGCCGAAAAAGCGCCGGCAACCGCATCGGTCTGTTACGATATTTCCGGCTATTCGTGGTCAGATGAAAAATGGTTGGAAGCGCGCAGGAAGAAAATGGTTGAACCGACATATGAGACACCGCTCAATATTTATGAGCTTCATGTCGGTTCGTGGAAACGCCATCCCGACGGTACACACCTGACGTATCGCGAGCTTGCACACGAGCTTGCGCCGTATGTCAAGCAGATGGGGTATACGCACATTGAACTGATGCCGATTGCCGAATATCCGTTTGAAGGCTCGTGGGGCTATCAGGTGTGCGGCTATTATGCGCCGACCTCACGCTTTGGCACACCGCACGATTTTATGTATTTTATCGACTATATGCATCGCAGCGGCATCGGCGTGATTCTCGATTGGGTTCCGGCACATTTTCCGAAGGACGAGCATGGATTATACGAATTTGACGGCGGTCCGCTGTACGAATACCAAGGCAAAGACCGCATGGAAAACCGAGGCTGGGGCACGCGCTGCTTTGATGTCGGCCACAATGAAGTCGAAAGCTTTCTGATTTCCAACGCCATGTTTTGGCTGCGCGAATACCATGTGGACGGACTTCGTGTGGATGCGGTTGCGTCCATGCTGTATCTCGATTATGACCGTGAGCCCGGAACATGGTTCCCGAACGAACACGGCGGAAACGAATGCTTGGAAGCGGTTTGCTTCTTCCGCAAGCTCGGCGATGTGATCCGTTCGGAATTTCCCGATTCGTTGTTTATTGCCGAAGAGTCCACCTCTTGGCCGAAGGTATCCAAACCGTCAAGTGAAGACGGTCTCGGCTTCAACTTCAAGTGGAATATGGGTTGGATGAACGACTCGCTCGATTATTTTTCCACCGATCCGCTTTTCCGCAAATATAAGCACGATAAGCTGACATTTTCAATGATGTATGCCTTTTCGGAAAACTTTATATTGCCGATTTCGCACGACGAAGTGGTGCATGGCAAAAAGTCGCTTCTCGACCGTATGCCGGGCGAATACGAGCAGAAATTTGCCGGACTTCGCGCGTTTCTTGCCTATATGATGACGCATCCCGGAAAAAAGCTCTTGTTTATGGGGTGTGAGATCGGTCAGTTTACCGAATGGAACTATAAGGACAGCGTTGAGTGGTTCTTGCTCGATTACGATATGCACGCCGCGACCCAACGCTATGTGGCCGCCCTCAACCATTTCTATTTAGAACATGATGAATTGTGGCAGAACGATTATTCGTGGGATGGCTTTACGTGGATCGATTGCGATAACAAAGACGAGAGCCTTATCAGTTATGTTCGCCGCAACAACAAAGGCAAGGAGCTGATTGTTGTTCTGAATTTCACACCGGTCGCACGCCCGTGTTATCCGATCGGCGTGAAAGGCGCCGGGGTTTATACCGAAATTTTTAACAGCGACGACAAACGCTTTGGCGGCAGCGGTGCGTTAAACGAAGGCCTTCTCAAAGCCGAAAAAGAAAAACGCGGCGATTATTCTTATGTGATCCGCCCGAATGTTCCGCCGTTCGGTGCTTTGATTCTCAAACGAACACGTCCGGCTTCGCCGAAAGCTGCCGGAAAGAAGCCGAACAAGACGGCCGGAAAAAGCAGCAAATAGCCTTAAAAGCATATCCGAATGCGGATGTTGCTTGAAATAAAAAAAGAGAGATTGTACCAAGCGAAAGGATGGTTTTGATAAACATATGTTCAGAAAAAAAGAATGTGTCGCCATGCTTCTTGCAGGCGGACAGGGAAGCCGGCTTTATGCGCTTACCGAAAGTACGGCAAAACCGGCAGTAACCTTTGGCGCAAAGTACCGTATCATCGATTTCCCGCTTACAAATTGTATCCACTCCGGCATCGATACCGTCGGTGTGCTTACGCAATACCAGCCGCTTGTGTTAAACGAATACATCGGCAACGGACAACCGTGGGATCTTGACCGTAATATGGGCGGTGTCAAGATTCTGCCGCCGTACCAGGGCAAAAACGGCGCGGATTGGTACAGCGGAACGGCGAATGCCATCTATCAGAATCTCACTTTTATCGAACGGTATGACCCGGATTATGTACTGATTCTTTCGGGCGATCATATCTATAAAATGGATTATGCCGCTATGCTTGCGTTCCACAAGAAAAAGAATGCCGACTGCACCATCAGCGTCATCGAAGTACCGCTCGAAGAAGCAAGCCGCTTTGGTATCATGTCGGCCGACGAAGACGGAAAAATCACCAAGTTTGAAGAAAAGCCGAAAAATCCGACCAGCACCAAGGCATCCATGGGCATTTACATTTTCAACCGCAAGAAGCTTGTGGAATATCTGACCGCCGACAACGACGATCCGAGCTCGGCCAACGACTTTGGCAAGAATATCATTCCGAAAATGCTTGCCGCCGGTGAAAAAATGTATGCTTACTCGTTTTCGGGCTATTGGAAGGACGTCGGAACGCTTTCGAGCCTTTGGGAAGCCAATATGGATCTGCTCGGCGAACATCCCGTGTTTGATCTTAACGACGACGAATGGCGTATCCGCTCGCGTACAGCCGCCGAACCGCCGCAGTATATCGGCGCGGAGGCAGAGGTTTGCAATTCGATCATCACCGAAGGCTGCGTGATTGAAGGTACGGTCATCAATTCCGTGCTGTCCAACGGCGTTACGGTCGAAAAAGGCGCAATTGTCAAGGATTCGGTGATTATGAGCGAAACGACCGTCGGCGAAGGCGCACGCGTGAGTTATGCCATTTTGGATGAAAATGTCACGCTCGGCGCGGATTGCCGTGTCGGCGCGGATAAACAGAGTACCAAAGAAGTAACCGTTATCGGTGCGAATACCGTTCTCGAAGCAGGCACGGAAATCGAACCGGGCACGATTTACAGTGCAAAAAACGGCAAGGGAGGCAGCAATAAATGAACGTAGCCGGGTTAATCTTTTCCAATATCCACGATAAAAATATACCGGAGCTGACGCAAAAGCGCACTATGGCTTCCGTGCCGTTCGGCGGCAGATATCGCCTGATCGATTTTACGCTCTCCAACATGGTCAAC
Source organism: uncultured Eubacteriales bacterium (assembly GCA_900546385.1). Taxonomy (GTDB): domain Bacteria; phylum Bacillota; class Clostridia; order Oscillospirales; family CAG-382; genus UMGS882. Next base: position 13,308 of record URCT01000003.1, read on the forward strand.
GCCGATATTACCAAAGTCGGCATTATCACGCATTACAATTATCAATCGCTCATGGATCATATCGGCTCGGGTAAAGACTGGGATTTGTCCCGGTCAAGCGGCGGTATCAAGATTCTGCCTCCGTTTATCACTGCCTACGATAATACGACCCATTCCATGCAGCCGTATTCCAGCCGCTTGGAGGCGCTCATGGGTGCATACAATTTCATCTCGCGCTGCACCGAGGATTATTTTGTCCTTTCCGACTGTGATACTGTCTGCAACATTGACCTGCGCGATGTTGTGGATTACCACATCGATACCCATGCCGACATTACGCTTGTTGCCAAGAATACCTATCTTGAAGCAAGCGAAGCGGCCAATTCCACCATCGTGGAAACCGACGGACATGACCGCATCCTGAATTTGCTGCATAATCCGACCGGACTTTCGGGAAACTTAAACCAAAGCTTAAACATTTTCGTTCTCAAACGCGAATACCTCGAAAGCATCGTTCTCGATTCACTTGCACGCGGCTATAAGAGCTTTACCAAAGATATTATCGCGCGCAATATCGACAAAGCAAACTTCCGTATGTACAGCAAGTTCGAAGGCTACTATGCGTCGATCAGTTCTATCGATACGTACTACCGTTCGAGTATGGATTTGCTCGATAAAAACGTGAAAGAAAACCTGTTCGGCGTTAAGAACCGTCCGATTTATACCAAAGTCAAGAATACCGCACCGGCTCGTTACGTGGGCGACAGCAAGGTCAGAAATTCGCTTGTTGCCGACGGCTGCATTATTGAAGGAACGGTGGAAAACTCCATTTTGTTCCGCGGCGTTAAGGTCGGAAAGAATACGGTCATCAAAAATTCGATTATTTTGCAGGATACCTTTGTCGGAGATAATGTAACGTTAAACTGCGTTATCTGCGACAAAAATGCCGTTATCAAAAACGGCCGCTATCTGTCCGGCCACGAAACGCATCCGTTTACGGTCAGCAAAGGAACGGTCATCTGATTTTGACGGCGAAAGCGAATGCATATCGCATCTTCTGAAAGGAATAATAATTATGGCAATCAAAGTACTCATGGTTGGATCGGAAATGGTTCCGTATGCGGCAACGGGAGGCCTCGGCGATGTGCTGGGGTCACTGCCGGAGGCGTGTATGAAGGGCAAAAAGAAAGAGTTTGATATTCGGGTGATCATGCCGTTATACGGCTCGATCGGTGAAGAATACCGCTCTCAGATGACATTCTTAGGCGACATTACCGTGCCGCTTGCCTGGCGAAAGCTCTATTGCGGCATCTTCAAGCTCGAAAAAAACGGTGTGACCGTCTATTTTCTCGATAATGAGTATTATTTTAAGCGTCCCGATTTGTACGGAAGCTACGATGACGGCGAACGCTTTGCATTTTTCGGCAGTGCCGTGCTGCACGTTCTGCCGCATATCGATTTCATTCCGGATATTCTCCATGCACACGATTGGCAAAGCGCGCTTTCGGTCATCTACCTGAAAACGGTGTTTGCCGATAATCCCGAATATAACCACATTCGCACCGTCTTTACCATTCATAATGTTGCCTATCAGGGAAAATATGACCCGGCAATTTTGGGCGATGTGTTCGGACTCGACAAGAAATTCTATTCGATCGTCGAAAACGATGGCTGTATCAACCTGATGAAGGGTGCCATCGCCGTTGCCGATAAGGTGACGACCGTCAGCCCGACCTATGCCGAGGAACTGAAATATCCCGAATTCTCCTATGGAATGCACTATATTCTCAACCGCAACGCCTATAAATTCTTCGGCATCTTAAACGGCATCGACTATACCTACTACGATCCGTCCAAGGATCTGTCGATCCCATTCCGCTATTCGGCCAAAAAGCCGGCGGATAAGGTCAAGAACAAAACGGCACTGCAAGAGGAATTGGGGCTTACCGTCGGCGAAGAAAAGCCGCTTATCGCCGTGATATCGCGTCTTGCCGACCAAAAGGGCATCGACCTCATTGCCGGCATTATCGAGGATGTTCTCAATTACAGCGATGCTGAGCTTGTTGTTCTCGGAAAAGGCGAATACCGGTACGAAGAATTCTTCTCAAGACTTGGTAATAACCGCCCCAAACAAGTAAAAGCACTTATGATGTATAACAAAGAGCTTGCCAAGAAAATCTATGCCGCCGCCGATATTTTCCTCATGCCTTCCTACAGCGAACCGTGCGGCCTTTCGCAGATGATCGCCTCGCGTTACGGCGCCGTTCCGGTCACGCGCGAAACCGGCGGCCTTTACGATTCCATCAAAGGCTATTATGAATTCGACGGCGAAATCTACGGAAACGGCTTTACGTTCCGCAATTACAATATGTATGAGTTGAAAGACCGCATTTTTGCGGCTCTCACGCTGTATCATGATCCCGAAAAATGGAAGCGGTTGGTCGGTAAAGTCATGACGACCGATTTCAGCTGGGATGCCTCCGCACAAAAATATCTTGCAATGTACCGCGATTTGTGCTAAAATAGAAACGATATCCGAGCGGCGTGCGTCTGTAAGGGCGTGCGCCGTCCGTATTTGCAAAAACTCTGCCCACGATGAAAGGTGATTCAAATGAATATGGGAACCAGTGAAGTAAGACAAAACCTCGAATCCAAGCTCTCGCGCTATTTCGGTGTTTCGCCGGTGGAAGCGACTGCTGAACAGATGTATAAGGCGTGCGCCATGACCATTCGGGATATTCTCGCCACACGCCGCAAGGATTATAAAAAAACGGTCAATAAACAGGGCGGCAAGCGCGTGTATTATATGTGCATGGAGTTCCTTCTCGGCCGTTCGTTAAAAACGAACTTAAACAATCTGGGCCTTGAAAAAAGCTACCGTGCGGTGCTTGACGAAATGGGCTTTAAGCTTGACGATTTGTATGAGCAAGAACCGGATGCCGGTCTTGGCAACGGCGGACTTGGCCGACTTGCTGCTTGCTTCATGGATTCGCTTTCGTCGCTCGACTATCCGGCAACCGGCTTTTCCATTCTTTACGAATACGGCCTTTTCAAGCAAAAGCTTGTGGATGGCTTGCAGGTAGAACTGCCGGATATTTGGCTTCCGGGCGGTGAAGTGTGGATCGTGCCGCGTACCGACCGTGTGTTCAAGGTGCGCTTTGGCGGCCATGTCAAGGAGGTCTGGGAGGAAGGCCATTGCCGCATCGAATACGAGGATGCCGAAGAGGTGGAAGCAGTTGCCAACGATATGATGATCTCCGGTGCCGACAGCGAAGCCGTAAGCCTTCTTCGTCTGTGGAAAGCACAGGATATTGCCGCTTTCGATATGAGCCTGTTTACCCAAGGCCAATATATGAAGGCTGTCGAAAAGAACACGAACGCAGAAGCCATTTCCAAGGTTCTGTATCCGTCGGATAACCATGCCGAAGGAAAGTCCTTGCGCCTGACGCAACAGTATTTTCTCACATCCGCTTCCTGCCAAAGCATTATCCGCGATCATATGGCGGTCTACGGCACACTGGATAATTTTGCCGATAAAGTGGCTATCCACATCAACGATACGCATCCGGCTCTCTGCATTCCCGAGCTTATGCGCATCTTTATGGACGATTATCATATGTCTTGGGAAAAGGCGTGGGACATCGTGATTCATACGGTCTCCTATACCAACCATACCGTCATGCCGGAAGCACTCGAAACATGGAATGAAGATCTGTTCAAGTTAAAGCTCCCGCGTATGTATCAGATCATCTGCGAAATCAACCGCCGGTTCTGCGATACGGCTTGGACGCGCTTCCCGGGCGGCTGGAATCAGATCAGCGGCATGGCGATTGTCGCGTATGGGCAGATCCGCATGGCAAACCTCAGCGTCATCGGTTCGCATACCGTCAACGGCGTTTCTCAATTGCATTCGGAAATTCTCAAAACCTCCTGCTTCAAGGATTTCTATAAGCTCACACCCGAAAAATTCACCAATGTCACCAACGGCATCGCACACAGACGCTGGCTTTGCTATTCAAACCCGGCTCTTGCCGCATTGCTCGACGAATGCATCGGTACCTCGTACCGCAAACAGCCCGAAAAGCTTGCCGACTTTAAAAAATTTGCCGATGATAAGGCCGTTCTCGAACAAATCGGCACCATCAAGCGTGCCAATAAAAAGAGCTTTTCCGACCTTCTCTATAAGAAAACCGGCGTGTTAATCGATCCGGAATCGTTATACGACGTGCAGATCAAACGTCTTCACGAATACAAACGGCAGCTTCTCAATGCGCTGCGCATTATATCGCTCTATCTGGATTTGAAGGAAAACCCGGATTTGGATATCCAGCCGCAGACGTTCTTGTTCGGCGCAAAAGCCGCACCGGGCTATGATATGGCAAAACAGATCATCAAGTTGATCTGCCTCATCGCCGCCGATATCGATAAAAATCCGAAAATTGCGGCAAAGCTTAAGGTCGTGTTCCTTGAAAACTATTGCGTCAGCCTTGCCGAAGCACTCATCCCGGCAAGCGAGATCAGCGAACAGATTTCCCTTGCCGGCAAAGAAGCCAGCGGCACGGGCAACATGAAGCTTATGATCAACGGCGCGGTCACGGTCGGAACGCTTGACGGCGCAAATGTTGAAATGCTCGAAGAATGCGGACCGGAAAATATGTTCATTTTCGGCCTGACCACCAACGAAGTGAACGACCTTTGGACGCGCGGCTACAACGCGGCAAACTACTATCATAATTCACCGCGCTTAAAGCGTGTGGTAGATGCGCTGAATACCGGCTTTAACGGCGAAAGCTTCTCGAATATGTACGACTATCTCGTCGCCAGCCGCAGAGGCATTTCCGACCCGTTTATGTGCCTTGCCGATTTCGATTCGTATATGCTTGCACACGACCATGCGCTCGAAGCGTATGCCGATAAAAAACGCTGGAACAGAATGTCGCTTATGAATATCGCGTCTGCCGGAAAATTTGCCGCCGACCGCAGTATTGAAGAATATGCGAAGAATATTTGGCATTTGAAGAAGATCACTTCGAAATAAACCATCAAACACCCAACACGCCGGTGTGCAAAAACATACCGGCGTGTTTTCCGTATCGATTTTTCCCGAAAGGAGCTTTCTATGCTCGCCCGTTTTTCTCTTGACAGCCCGGAAAAACTCGTCCGTGTCTGCCGAACCGTTAAAAATACCGATGTCAGCCGAAGAAGTGCCTTTGCCAAAAGTGAGACAATGGAGCTGACACTCCGGATTTCGCGCATTTTAGGCGTGTGTGTAGCCGTCCTTTCGATTAAAAACGATAAAACCGGACACGTTATCGAAATGCCGCTCGAACTCTGTAAAACCGAGAAAGATACCGATTTCTATTCCGTTTCGCTGCATTTAGCTGCTCTCTGCGGCGATGAACCGAGCGGATTGTTTTTCTTTGATATCCTTCTTTGCCGCGGCAATGAGAAATTGTACTTAAATCCGGTCAATAACATCGATTTCACCTTGTCCGAAACCGCGCCGGAGAACCAGTTTGCACTTCTTGTGTATGCCGATGGCTATCAAACGCCCGCATGGGCAAAAAATGCCATTATGTACCATATTTTTGTCGATCGGTTTGCAAAATCCGAAAAGCATTCGCTTCCGGTTCGTGCCGACGCGCGCATCAATCCCGATTGGGACAACGGCATTCCCGAATACGCGCCTTACCCGGGAGCGCACCTTCAAAACAATGAATTCTTCGGCGGAAACCTGTATGGCATTATCGAAAAGTTAGACTATTTAGCGTCTCTCGGCGTAAACGTTCTGTATTTAAGCCCGATTTTCAAGGCCTATTCCAACCACAAATATGATACCGGCGATTACGCCGAAATCGATGAAATGTTCGGCGGAAAAGAAGCGTTTGACGAGCTTTTGCGCGAAGCTGCAAAACGCAGCATTCACGTGATCCTCGACGGCGTGTTCAACCATACCGGCGACGACAGCCGCTATTTTAACCGCTATGGCCATTATGACAGCGTCGGCGCGTATCAGTCGCCCGATTCGCCATACCACGATTGGTATTTCTTCCGGCATTTTCCGGAGGATTATGACTGTTGGTGGGGCATTAAGATTCTCCCAAAGCTCAACAATGAAAACCCGGCTACACGCGATTATTTTCTGGGCGAAAACGGGATCCTGCGCCGCTATGTGGCGAAAGGCATTTCCGGTTGGCGGTTGGATGTCGCCGATGAATTGCCGGATGCGTTTCTCACCGATTTGCGTAATGCCGTAAAGAAAGAAAATCCCGATGCATTCATCCTCGGCGAGGTTTGGGAAAATGCCGCCGTAAAAATCGCTTACGGCGCACGCCGCTCCTATCTTTCGGGCTTTCAGCTCGATAGCGTGATGAATTATCCATTCAAGAATGCCGTTTTGGATTATGTGCGAACCGGAGATTGCACGACGCTCTACAATACCGTCACGGAAATCGGGTCTCTCTATCCGCCGCAAACGGTGGCAGTGCTGATGAATCTTCTCGGCACACACGATACCGAGCGAATCTTGACGGCACTCGGCGCAGAGCAGGGCGATTATGCACTTTCCAACGCACAGAAAGCTTCGTTCCGCCTGTCGCCGGAAAAACGCGAACACGCCGAACGCCTGTTAAAACTTGCTTCGACGCTTCAATTCACACTTCCGGGAATGCCATCGATTTTTTATGGCGATGAGGCAGGCATGGAGGGCTTTGGCGACCCATTCTGCCGCCGTCCGTATCCATGGGGCAGAGAAGATGTGTCTTTGCGTGCGCATTATGCCGAGCTTGGATGGCTGAAGCGAAATCTTGCGGTACTGCATACACCGTATATCGCCTTTGTTGTCCATAACGGTGAAAAGCTCGGCTTTGTGCGGTATTCTGACGGAGCAGCGGACGGCCCACTGCTTGTTCTCTGCAATGCCGCCAAAAAAGAAACCGTTTTTGATGAAGCTTTCATCAAAAACGGTGTATACAAGCCGTTATACGGCGTAAGTGAAACGCTTACCGACGGCAGCCTTGTGCTTGCCGCCGAAAGCGCGGTTTTGTTGTTTGCCGATACGTTTTCGCCATCAGATGACGTTATACTCCTTTAAGAGCTTTTCAATATCCGTTCCGGCGATTTTGCGAAGCCCTTCGCGTATCACAAGACGTTCCATAAGGCCGAAATCCATGGTGGTGATCTTTTGTCCGTCACGCAGCTTTACCGTCGCATTCAAAAGGTCGCGCACATCGTAGGTGCTGCCCCAGACCTCCGGCACGCCGCGGTCGATGTTTAGAAGCGTGTAAACGGCCTCCATACCGGTGCGGATGGAATATTCCGTTGTGAAAATGGTGTCGCGTGCGGTTTCGGCGAATTGGCCTAAGAATGCGAAGTTGACAGCGCCCTCCGGCACAACATTCGGGCGGTCGCCTTTGGCGCGCGGCATGAAGAACGCCGTGATATACGGCATCATGCAGGGAACGGTGTTGGCACTGTTGGTTGCCAATTCTTCGATCTGATCCTCCGGAACGCCCAAATGATATAACCATTCCATACAGATTTCCTTGCCGGTGCATTCACGCATCGGCTTTTTCACATAATCGCCCGGTTTGTCGGAAAACAGTCCGTAGACCCAGACAAGAAGCTGTCCTTTGGGTTGGTCGCGGAACTGCGGCTGACGGTTGATGGTCCAGCTGAGTAACCACGAGGAATCCTTGACCGTGACAATGCCGCCGGTGACCACTTTGCCGGAGAACGGGTCGCGCTTGCAGATTTTTTGGATATACGGCACGATTTTGCCGTCAAGCGTGTTGACCGTTGCACTCATCCAGTTGGACTGTTCGGGATCGTAGCAGAACTTGTCGGGATGACCGAACGACGGATCTTGCGCGGCGATTTTGCGCCACATATCCCAGCCGCCGCCTTCTTTGATTTCCGGACGGAACTCCGCCGGCTTGTCTTGACTGCCGAGCGTGGAGTTTTCCACACAGCCGCCGTTTGTGATGAAAACAAGATCGTTTTCGGTCAAATCAATGTGATTTTCAGCACCGTCAGCGATCACGTCAATGCGCGTCGCCTGCTTTTTGCCGTCCGTGATGGAGAATTCCACATTGGTCACCTTGACGCCGTAATGGAATTCCACATTGTAGCTTTCAAGGTATTTGATCATCGGCAGAATCATGGATTCATATTGATTGTATTTGGTAAAGCGCAAAGCCGTAAAATCGGGAAGTCCGCCGATGTGGTGGATATACCGCTTGATATACAGCTTCATTTCGAGCGCACTGTGCCAGTTTTCAAAGGCAAACATGGTGCGCCAGTACAGCCAAAAGTTGGAGTTTAACACCTCGTCGTCAAATACGTCGGTGATGCGTTTGTCGTATAAGTCTTCATCCGGCGTGAAGAACAATTTCATGATCTCCATGCAGCCCTTGTCGGAAATGGAGAATTTGCCGTCTGTGTGCGCATCTTCGCCGCGGTTTACGGTCGCGCGGCAGAGCGAATAGTTCGGGTCTTTTTTGTTGAGCCAATAGTATTCATCGAGTACGCTCACGCCTTCTGTTTCGATTGACGGTATCGAGCGGAACAGATCCCACATACATTCGAAGTGATTGTCCATTTCGCGTCCGCCGCGCATGACGTATCCGAGCCCCTCGTATTTGTAACCGTCGCATGCGCCGCCTGCAATCTGTTCTTTTTCGAGAATGTGCACACGCTTGCCGCTCATCTGACCGTCACGTACCAAAAAGCACGCTGCGGAAAGTGCCGCAAGGCCGCTGCCGATGATATAGGCGCTTTTTTGGTCAACACCCTCCGGCTTTTCCGGACGGGCAAAAGCTTCATAGTTGCCGCTGGAATAATACATATTCATTGCCTCCTTAGCGTTTGTTTTTTACGGTTTATATTTTCCGCTTTCTTTGACCTTATTATACAAACCATGTGCAGAAAATGCAATCAACAAAAAGCGCCGTATGATAAAAATTTAATCATACAGCGCATTTTGATAAACTTGATATACGGTTTAGGGCTTGTCGGTTCGGAATCGCTCCACCGCTGTGGAAATGCTCCCGTGAATGAGAAGCGACAGCCGATCGACAAGCTGCTTCGGATCTTCCTTTAAGCCGTTTTTGATCCATGCAAGCAAAAAGCCGACAAAAGCATATTTGTAGAAATTGGCGATAAAATCTTTATCGGCATCACGCAGCGGAATGCCTTGTGCTTTTTCTTCAATGACGCCGATAATTAAGGGGTGAATGACTTTATATAAATAGGTTTCGACCTGCTCACGGTTGGCGGAGCGGTAAACATTGAGAATAAACGGCTTGTTTTCAAGAACCGCGTCAAAAATGTTGAGAAGTCCTTCCTCCCACGTGTCGCAGGTTTTTTTGCCGTCAAGTGCGCGTGCCGCATCTTCGGCGCAAACCCATTCCACAAGGTCATAAATATCCTTGAAATGATAGTAAAAGGTCATGCGGCTGATGCCGCAGTCCTCGGCAATATCGCTGATAGTGATCTTATCGAGCGGCTTCTTGAGCAACAGGCTCTTTAAGGAGGCTTCTAATGCGCGTTTGGTGGTTTGAGACATTTGAGACCTTCTTTCAAACGAATGTGGTATCGGAGGTTAACCGAAAAAAGCGGTTATTCGCCTTGGGAGAGAATAAGCTCGGTTTCGGCTGAGGCAACCATCTTTCCGCCGCCAAGCGCAGCGGGAACCAAATAGGAATCGCCCTTGCCGATGCGGTAGCGGCAGCCGCCATACACAAGCTGTCCTTCGCCGCGCACACAGAGTATGTGAAGCATTTTGCCGCCAGACAGGCAGGCGGTTTTTCCGAATCCGACGGTGAGCGATTCGGCCGAAAAGAACGGGGAAGAGCATAAGACTTTTTCCGTAATTCCGTCTTTGTCGGAGAGCGTTTTGTTCACCGTCACACCGGTAAGGTTAAACGACGTTTTGATGACTTCGGCGGCTTTGTCTGTATGCAGCTCACGCTTTTTCCCGTCCGTGCCGACACGGTCGTAATCGTAAAGGCGGTAGGTCGTGTTGGAATTCTGTTGAATTTCGGCAAGGAGGATGCCTTTGCCGATGGCATGGACAAGGCCTGCCGGAATGTAAAAGCAGTCGCCTTTTTTGACCTTGACCGTGTTTAAGAGCGGTTCACAGGCACCGATGAGCGCAGCATCCTTGATTTCCTCCGGTGTCACGCCGGGCTTTAAGCCGTTGACGAGCGTCGCACCCGGTTCGGCCTCCAAAACATACCACATTTCGGTTTTTCCGGCATCGAGACCGTGAGAAGCGGCATAGGCGTCATCGGGATGCACCTGCACCGAAAGACGGTCGCCGGCATCAATAATTTTGATAAGAAGCGGAAAACTGCCGTCTTCTTTTCCGTAAAGTGCCTTTGCACCGACGGATGCGCGGTATTCCTCCAAGGTCATACCGATTGCCGGGCCGTTTTCAATGAGATTGACTCCATCCGGACGCAGCGTTAACATCCAGGCTTCGGCACAGCTTTTGCCGATTTCGCCGATTCCAAAGCGTTCGGGAATCTTTTTGCCTCCCCAAACGGCATTTTTGAGTACAGGCGTAAGCTTTAACGGATATAGTTTCATGAAAAATTCCTCTCGTTATTTTAGTAAAAAATGTATAAAACTCCAAATATATGCCAAAACTATCCGTGCTGACGGAGAAGAAATCTCCGGACAGGAATTCCAACAACATTCGAAAGGATTGGTGTTTTGTATGTCTAAGCATAGCAAGAACAGCAAAAACGAACCGAACATGAGAAACGAAGCGGAAAACAAGAAAAACGGCGGCGATTTCCGCGACGTGAAGAATGATAAGCCGGAAATCAAGTCCGAAAAGGGCATGGAACAGAACCGTTCCAAGTAAATGCATCGTCCGCCTGTAACAGGGCGGACATTTTACATCATATACATTATAAAACAATTCACCGGGTTGTCAAGTCAAAACTCTTAACTTTTTCCCGGCAGATTTATAAACATCCTTTTTGTTAGGAGAGAAAAAGTTCGAGAATCTCCGAAAAAAGTCTTGCATAAGGCGCCGTTTTGTGCTATACTACAACATATTTGCTGCATAGAAAGATGGATTGTACCTATGGGAGAATACGGAGCACGCGTGTGCGGAAAAATCATCGTGCTGTTTATTGCCATGCTTGCCGGATATATCGCGAAAAAGACAAAATGCATCGACGGTGCCGGCATCAAAACCATGTCTGCATTACTTGCGTTTATTACAAATCCGTGCCTTATCGTCGCGTCATTGCAAAAAGACTGTAAACCGGAAATTTTGGTGACAGGCGGCTGGATTTTAGTTTTGTCGTTTGTCATTCATGGCGTTATGGCAGTGCTTTCGGGCTTTATTTTCAAAAAAGTAAAAAAAGCCGATGAACGTGCCGTTTATGCGTTCGGGCTTATGTATATGAACTGCGGTTTTATGGGATATCCGATTATGCAGGCCATGTTTCCCGAAAACGGTCTTTTGTACGGCGTTATATATACTATTCCGTTTAATCTTTTTGTGTGGACGCACGGCGTTGCAGTCATGAGTTCGTCACAGAAAACGGCGGACGGGAAAAAGAAGATTGATTGGAAACAGGTCTTTTTGAATCCGGGACTTCTCAGCACGGTGCTTGCATCGGTGCTGTTTATCACCGGAATCCGCTTCCCGGCGATTATCACCGAAGGTATTTCCATGGTCGGCGATATGACCTTTCCGCTTTCCATGCTCATCATTGGCGGCCTTCTTTCCGACATCAACCTGTTATCGCTTATTACCGATGTGAAGCTGTTTTTGTTTTCGGTGCTGAAGCTTGCGGTCGTGCCGCTTGTTGTGTTAGCACTGTTTGTCGTTTGCGGCGGCAATCCGAGCCTTACGGTGGCGCTTGTGTGCGTGACCATGTGTGCCGCGCCGACCGCGTCCAACACGGCGGTGGTGGCGGAGGTGTACGGCGGTAATGCGCCGCTTGCGGCAAAACTTGTCGGGATTACGACCTTATATTCACTTGTTACCATGCCGCTTATGTTGATGTTAGCCGAACGGCTGTTGTAAAACAATAAACGAAAGCTCCGGAGTTTTGTCACTCCGGAGCTTATGCATTCAGAAAAAGTTTATTATGCGAGAATCTCTTTGATTTCATCCAGATTTTTGATAAAACGAACATTTTTCATCTTAGCCGCGTCCAGAAGTCCCATATCGATCATATGTTCAAGCTGGGCTTTGAGATGATCGTAATAACCGTTTAAGTTGTAGATAAGACACGGTGCATCTAAGTGGCCGAGACAAAGCTTGGACAGGACTTCGGAAATTTCTTCAAGCGTTCCCGTGCCGCCGGGGAAGGTGATAAACGCGTCGCCGTTGGCAATCAGCTTCGCTTTGCGTTCCGCCATGTCCTTTGTGACAATCAGCTTAGTGATTTCCGGATATTCTAACCCCATGTCGATAAAAAACTGCGGTTCGATCCCGAGAACCTTTCCGCCTGCCTGCAGAACGCTTTCGGCAAGCTCGCCCATAAGCCCGGCTTTTGAGCCGCCGTAAACAAGCGAATTGCCGCTTTTTCCGATCCATGTGCCGAGTTCGCGAACCGCTTTTGTCAGCATAGGATCTTTTCCGTGATTGGCGCCGAGGTAAACAGTGATATTCATAAGGCATTCCTTTCGCTATGGTTGTTTGAATCGGGGATTCTATGATAGTTTGATTTGCAGTGAGTCGAGCAGCTGAAGAGCTTCCGGCATGGAAAAGCGTGCCGCCTTTAACGGACAGCTTAAGCTGTCGATCCGGTATCCGCGCGCGCCGCGAAAATCGGCCTTGCGCAGATCGCATTTATAAAATTCGGTGTCGGTGAGATCGGCGTTGCGGAAGCTTGTTTCGGTAAGCTCACATTCCGCAAAGGTTGAACCGGCAAGTGCACAGCCGGAAAAGTCCATTTTTTTTAAGGACATTTGCGAAAATGTGTTGTATTTCAGACGGCAGTCGGTGATTTTGTCAATCGCCGTTCCGACCGTCCCGACCGGCTGCAGGAGTCTCCAGTTGATGCCGATAAACGATGATGCGTTTAACTGTAAAAACTTGGCTTCGCAGTTTTCGAAAACCATGTCTTTTACCGAGCAGTTTTCAAAACGGCATTCCCAAAGATAGCAATCGGAAAGTTTGCAGCTTTCAAACGTACAGAAAACAAAATCGCAGTCGGTAAACTTGCAGGACTCGAAATTTTCGCCGACAAAAGCAAGGTTTTCAAATCGTTCGTTTTCGTAATAGGCATCCGTCATATAAGTTCCTCTGCTTATACTATATTATGGTTACTATATTATGGTTTTCGTATTCTGTGAAAAAACTCTGTAAATTATTTCTTTTTCGCTTCCGGCAGCGGCGTCTTTTCAATTTTGAGATACGATGTGCCGCCAAAGTCTGCCGAAATGTCCAAATATCCGCTTTCGTCGGATGTGTACGGCGTGCGAACTTTTTCAAAGCCGCCCTCAACCATGACCAAATCATAGGATACACCGGCTTCAAAGCCGCCGAGCCGCAGACGAACCGGTTGTTTGTTTTGGGCGGTAATGTAAACCGTGTCGGCATCCAATAAAACACCGTAGCCGTTGCGCGAAAATGTGATGTTGTGTAAACCGATGGTCGGATGCGCCGTTTCCGCTTCTTCGTCTTTTTTTGCTTTCTTTTCGGATTTTGCTGCTTTTTCTGCTTCTGCATCTGTTTCATCGGAGGACTCCAAAGCGGCTAAAAATGCATAATCCGGCGTCATGCACAAACGGAAACCGTCGGTGTCAAGTCCGAAAACCGTCCGTATATACGCGGTTTGAGCAAGACCGGCAAGCGCGTCGCCCGAAATGCGTACCGTGCCGTCGGAGGTTTTGAGCGTGCCGTCTGCGTAGGCATTCAACAGCTGTTTTAAGTGTTCGGCGGCTTCTTGCGTGCGGCCGGTCTTGTAGCGTGCCATAATATCGTAATAGGTGGTCGAAAGGGAATAACCGCCGTTTTGATAGTAACGTCCCCAGCCTCCGTTTTCGGAAAGCGGAAGCGTACCGCCCAAATAATCCCACCAGCTGTCTTTGGCCGCAAGGGTCGTGTTGCGGATAAATGCGCCGAAATAAATGTCGGTGCCGATGGCAGTGTCGCCCTCAACGGTGCGGTTTCCGTCAAGCCAAGCGAAGATTTTTTCGGTTTTTTCCGCATCGGCAAAGCCTGCTTCAATGGCTTCCAAATTCAAAAAGACAAAGCCGTAATCGTGCACTGCGCCATTTATGTCGATACAGCCGATGTAGCGGCCTTTTTTCTCGTCCCAGAACTTTTCATTAAACGCGGCACGGTTTTTTTCGGCAATGCGTGTGTATTCGTCTGCTTTTTCAGTTTCTCCCAAAAGCGTATAAAGCTTTGCAAGATCCGTTACGGCACGGCCGAACGAAATGTTTTCGTAAGCATCCAAATACCCGAAGCGGAAATTGAACCAACGGTTGGAGCCGTTGCCGGAGGAGGTGCCGTCGTTGTCGGGCGTGTGAATATACACAAGGCCGGACAAAGGATCGTATTTTACGCCGCGTTCGGTGTCGGCACGAAACAGGTATGCGGTCACTTCATTGAGCTTTTCCAAAACGGTCAAGCCTTGTGATTTATCAAGCTTTGGTTGGTTGTCCGTGTCGGCTTCGGATAAATAAAGACCGTCGCCTTCCCATAAGCAAATGTTTGCCACCGCCGAAACAAAGGCAGTGTCCGTATCGTAGAAATAGCCGTCGGTTTCCGAGGAACGAATACCGGTCGTTTCGGTCCAAAGATAGCCGTTGGCATACATCGGTACATCGCGCAGTGCGTTCTTTAAAGCAAAATAGCCGTCCGAAGTGCCGAAACCGGCATAGCGGCGCGCCAGTTCGCCGAATTCGCCGACCATTGCCGTGCTTTGCGGAATGCCGAGCGAAGTATCGGACAAAAATGCGTTTGCCGCGGCGGCAATTGTATTTCCGGGAGCATAAATAACAGCGGTATCGGCATTAAAGGCTTCGATAAGAGCCGTTTCTTCCGGTGTTACCGCACCGTCGGGTAAGGCAGGAGCCTTTGGCTTGTTTAGGGCTTTTACGGCGGCAACAATTCCTGCAATGGCGATACAAAGAACGCCGAGCACCATGACCGCAAATAAGCACATGGCTTTTAAGCGCGCAATTCGCGCACGGCGGCGGTATTCGGCACGGCGGCGTGCAGCTTGGATTTTGCGGCGTTTTTCACGCTCGGCTTCTTCGTTCAGCCGAATGGCCTCGGTGCGTTTTCGACGGTCGAAATGAACGGGATCGATGGTGGGTTCTTGCTCGTTTGAGGGCAAAATAACCGGGGATTCGGTTTCGGTTTGATTCGGTTGTCGGTTCATGAACAAAGCCCTCCTTAAAACAGTGTATCCATATACGGATATTTTATCATATTGGCGAGGGAATGTCAAGATACAGAACTGTGACGAAAATTAAGATTGGATTAAATAATATAATCGCTGTCATACGAAGTCTTCATCAAATCCGCAATGGTGATTCCGTCAAAAAATGTATTTGTCAGCCGGAAGTATTCCTTCCACATTTCAAGTGTGCGGCACTCGTGCGCAAAATTGCAGGGATCGGCTCCGGGAATTAAGCAGGCAACCGGCGCCAAATCTCCTTCGGTGAGCCGCAAAACGTCGCCGACACGAATGTCCTGCGGTGTTTTTTTTAAGCGATAGCCGCCGCCTTTGCCGTGCTGTCCCTCCACATAACCGCTTTTGGTTAAGAGCGGCAGGATGCGTTCTAAGTATTTGAGAGAGATTTCTTGCCGCGAGGCAACCTCTTTCATCGGCAGATACTGTTGGCCGCCGTGTTCGGCAAGGTCGATTAAGTGCATAACGTCCGCGTGTGGAAATCATTCAAAAACACTCCTTTCTTCTCGTCGGATTTTCGCTTTGGAAAACGGATCATCCGAGCTCGATCATGCGGTCGATACAGGCGCGCGACGCACGTAATGTTTCCTCCGGCAGCACAATTTCTTCTCCGGCAAGGCCTTTTACGGCACGGTATACGTCGGGCAGCGTCGTGATTTTCATGTTGTGGCAAACCAAATCCTTCGACAGCGGATAAAAGCACAGCTCCGGGAATTCATAGGACAAATGCTCGGCAATGGATAATTCCGTGCCGATGATGAATTCTTTTTCCCTGTCCTTGTGCGCACGTACATAGTCGATTATGCCTGTGGTGGAGCCGACATAATCCGCCTGTGCGGTGACTGCCGGCTTGCATTCGGGATGTACAAGCAGTTTGGCATTCGGATGCAGGGCGCGTGCCTTTTCGGCCTCCTCACGGGACACGCGTGCGTGCGTCGGACAACCGCCCTGAAGCAGTTTTATCTCTTTTTCCGGAACGGATTGCGCCACATAAGCACCCAAATTGCAGTCCGGTATGAATAAAATCTTGTTGTTCGGCAGAGCTTTTACGATTTTTACGGCACTGGAGGAAGTGACGCAGACATCACATACCGTTTTCAATGCGGCTGTCGTGTTGATATAAGCAACGACTGTGTAATCGGGATACAGCTGCTTGACAGCTTCGATTTCATCCTTGTCCATCTGTTCTGCCATGGGACATCCGGCTTCGCTGCGTACCAAAATAACGCGCTTGTCCGGCGAAAGAATCTTTACCGTTTCCGCCATAAAACGCACACCGCACATCAGAACGTTCTTTTGCGCCGTTTGAGAGGCTTTGACGGAAAGACCGAAGGAATCGCCGACAAAATCGGCAACTTCGCAGATTTCCTCGCCCTGATAGCTGTGTGCAAGAATACAGATGTCGTTTTCTTTTTTCAAGCGAACAATTTCGCTTTGCATTTCATGTATCGTCATGGCTTTCTCCTATATTCCGGCGTTTACCGCATCTTCCGATGCACGCATGGCAAGAATGGTTTGTTTGACTAATTCTTCAAGCGGCATTTCCAGCATATCCGCACCGTTTTGAATGACTTCCCGCGAACAGCCGGCGGCAAATTTGGGCGTTTTGAATTTCTTTAGTACCGATTTTGTTTCCAAATCCTTGACGCTTCCGGATGGGTGCATCCGCGCCACCGCGCCGATAAGACCGGTCAGTTCATCGACGGCATATAAAACCTTTTCCATGCGATGCTCCGGCTTTATATCGACGGTCAAGCCGTATCCGTGGCTGGCGACAGCGTGTATTAGTTCTTCGGGAGCACCGGCTGTACGTAAGAGCTCCTGCTCTTTGATACAGTGCTCTTCCGGATATTTTTCAAAGTCGAGGTCATGCAACAGCCCGACAAGTCCCCAGAAATCGCGTTCGTTTCCATAGCCGTATGCGTCGGCGAAGTATTTCATAACGCCTTCTACGGTGAGGGCGTGCTTTAAGTGGAACGGCTCGGTGTTGTAATCTTTTAAGAGCGTGATCGCTTGTTCGCGTGTCATATACGTTTCACCCTTTCAACGTTTGTTCATGCAGAAAAATGCGCCGGAAGCTAAAGCCGCCGGCGCAAAAACCGTTTATTTTATTCGGCAAATAACGGCGTTGACAGATAACGGTCGCCGGTATCGGGCAGTAAAACAACAATGTTTTTGCCCTCGTTTTCGGGACGCTTTGCAAGCTCGATGGCTGCATAAACGGCAGCACCCGAAGAAATGCCTACCAAAACGCCTTCGTTTCTGCCGATGAGTCTGCCGGTTTCGAAGGC
Source organism: uncultured Eubacteriales bacterium (assembly GCA_900546385.1). Classification (GTDB taxonomy): domain Bacteria; phylum Bacillota; class Clostridia; order Oscillospirales; family CAG-382; genus UMGS882. Next base: position 30,976 of record URCT01000003.1, read on the forward strand.
ATCTTCGTTGGTGACCGGGATGATTTCATCGTAAACCTTGGTATTGAGAACATCCGGTACGAAACCGGCACCGATGCCCTGGATTTTATGCGGACCGGCAATGCCTTCCGAAAGAACAGGCGAGGAGGACGGTTCAACCGCGACGACCTTGACATTCGGATTCTTGGATTTTAAGTATTCGCCGACACCGGTGATCGTTCCGCCCGTGCCGACACCGGCAACGAAAATGTCTACCTTGCCGTCGGTGTCCTCATAAATTTCCGGACCGGTGGTTGCACGGTGTGCTGCCGGGTTTGCCGGGTTGACAAATTGGCCGGGAATGAAGCTGTTCGGAATCTCGGCGGCAAGCTCATTGGCCTTGGCGATAGCACCCTTCATGCCCTTGGTACCATCCGAAAGTACAAGCTCTGCACCGTAGGCTTTCATGAGCTGACGGCGTTCGACCGACATGGTCTCCGGCATGACGATGATAATGCGGTAACCGCGTGCAGCAGCAACAGAGGCAAGACCGATACCGGTGTTGCCGGAGGTCGGCTCGATGATGACCGAGCCGGGAACTAACTTTCCGGCCGCTTCGGCTTCATCAATCATGGCTTTTGCAATACGGTCCTTTACGGAACCGGCCGGATTGAAATATTCAAGCTTTGCAAGAATTTTGGCTTTTAAGCCGTATTTTTTTTCAATGTGTGTGAGTTCGAGAAGCGGCGTTTTGCCGATAAGCTGATCTGCGGAAGTATAAATCTTAGACATGATGAAAAACTCCTTTATTTAGACAATATAGTTGAATGACTTTATTTGTGTGTCAATGACCGCCAACATCGTTTTCCGGCAGCATTGCGTGAATTTTTACATATCATCGTACCGCACCTCTTGTTCAATTTCCTACCAACCTTGTAGGTTGGTATTATAATAGCACGTATTTTTGCGTTTGTCAAGTGGTTTTTCCAAAAAAAATCAAATTTTTTTTTGCACAAAAAAGCTCCGGCAGCAGTCGGAGCAAAAATAAGAGCCTAATTTTGCAGCGTTTTTTCCAAACAAACCAAATGGACACTGCGAATGCCGTTAAACGTGCAGGCGACGATTCCGGCTTCTCTGTAACCCAAATGGGCATACAGCCGTCTGGCGTTTGCATTTCGCTCGTTGGTGTCCATGCGTAAATACGGACAGCCGTGTTTTGCGGCGTAGTCTTCATAAAAACGCACAAAAGCACTTCCATAGCCTTTGCCGGAAAGCGTCGGATCAACGACCAAGGTGTGTAAAACCATGACTTTATCGTCCGGAGCTTCCGTATGCTCCCAAGAAGCGTTTGCATATTCCGGGACTTGTTTTTGATTGATTCTGGCGGCAGCGACGATTGTGCTTTCATCTTCAAGCACAAACATTTCGTCGGCATTGATTCCTTCAAGAGCCGTTTCCCTTGACGGATAGATATTCCGAACCCAACCGGTGGTCGCTTTTCCGGCCTCTTCAAGGTCCAATATGTTGCTGTAAATCTCGGCAATTCGGTTAAGGTCGCCGACAGCAGCTTTGCGAAATTTATACGTGCTCATAAGGTATGCTCCTATATTTTTGTGTTACTTTTAAGGTTTGCATGAAATTTTGTCTGTGCGAAGCCGCATTTGCGGCAGAACTCTGTCGGCGGTTCGTTCCGGTCGAGTGCTTTGCGGAAATGAGCGGCTTGCGGTGCGGAAAGAATTATATCAAGCGGTGTTTCGAATAAATTGCCGAGGACAAGTGAACCGTCGCTGTCAAGACAGCACGGAACGACTGAACCGTCACATAACACGCCGATATGGTCTTTTAACGCATAGCAGGCGATTTTTTCGCAAGCTTTTGCGTGCGGCGGCCAAACAAAGGTTTCGCCGCTTTCGATAAACAGCTTTTTCCGAATGCGGATTCCTTTTGTGTTCGGCATCCATTCTCCGGAAAAGCGTTCGTGCAGGGCGTGTAAGATTTCAGTGTTTCGCCCGTTTTTGCCGCCGTCGTTCCACAAACGAAACACCGAAATGATCCCTTGTTGCGAAGCACGGTCGGCAAAGTCGAAACAGCCTTGTAAATACGATTCGAAATCGATACCGCTGTTAGCTTCAAAAGCGTGAAGTGAAAGGCTTGTTTTGAAAAGAGCCGGTGCGGCAAGCAGCGTGTCGGCAACCTTTGGCAAAAGAGTGCCGTTTGTGGTGAGTATCACGCGAAAGCCGCGTGCATGAGCGGTGGCCAAAAAGTCTCCGATAAGCGGATGTGCCGTCGGCTCGCCCATGAGGTGAAAATACAGAAAATCCGTGTACGGACGAAGCCGATCAGCTAAAAATGCAAATTCTTCGCGTGTCATAAAATGCTTTTTTCGCGTTGTTCCGGCGCAAAAAGAGCAAGCAAGATTGCAGACATTGGTGATTTCCAAATAGATTTTGGCAAACATGGATTATTGCAAATACGCACACGCCGCAAGTGCCGCTGCCGTGCCGTCCGCGCAGGCCGTCGTGATCTGACGGAACGCCTTGGTGCGGCAGTCGCCGGCTGTGAAAATGCCGGGCGTCGAGGTGGTGCAGCTGTCGTCGGCACGAACGTAGCCGCGGTCAAGCTCCACAAGATTCCGGAACGCCTCGTTGTCCGGCGCAAGACCGATGGCTTCGAAAACGCCGTCTGCCGTGATTTTCCGCGTTTCGCCGGTCACTCCGTCGGAAATTTCCGCGCCGATCTTGTCGCCGTCGGAAAAGAACGAAAGCACCTTGACGTTTGTGATGACTTCGATGTTATCTGTATCATAGATTTTTTCAGCCGTGTTTTTTTCGCAGGTAAGCGTGGGCAGATCCTGCAAAATCGTGACGGTTTCACTGGTTTCGGCGAGCTGCAAGGCTTCCGCCGCCGCTGAATTGCCGCCGCCGATGACGATTACGTGTCCGCCGGCATAAAACGCCCCATCGCAGGTGGCGCAGAACGAAATCCCGTTTCCGAGCAGTTCTTCTTCACCAGGCACGCCCAAATGCCGGTGCTTGGCACCGGTGGCTAAAATGACCGCACGGCATTCGTGCGAACCGCTGTCGGTGGCAACGATAAAACCGTTTTCGCTTTTCGAAATGCCGGTCACTTCCTCTATATCGATGTCCGCGCCTTGGGCAAGTGCTTGGGCAACAAAGGCGTCGGCCAGCTCTGCGCCGCTTATTTCGGTGAAGCCGGGATAGTTTTCGATTTTGGGTGAATAGTTTATCTGACCGCCGAAGCTTTCGCGGTCGAGCACAAGCACGCTTTTTCCGGCACGTCTTGCATAGATGGCCGCCGTAAGACCGGCCGGGCCTGCGCCGATAATCAGAATATCAATCATATACGAACCTTTCTTACTTAACAGAACGCCTGTCCGCAAAAATGCAAACAGGCGTATGAATTTTGTCGTTTTTAAGCGAGATACTGCTTGATTGCCGGAACACCGACATAGATCTGTTCGCCGTCGATGAGTGCCGGAACCTGCTTAAAGCCGTATTTTTGCGCAAGTTCTCGGTTTTCTTCGACCAAAAGCTTTTCAAAAACGATGCCTGCTTTTTCGAGAAGAGCCGCCGCGACCTTGCAGTTCGGGCAGGTTTTCGTGGTAAACAGGATGACCGAACCGGTTTTTGCTTTCGGTGTTTCCGTCAAAACTTCTTCTTTCACGCTTGCCGCCTCCTTGTGAAGTGTATCCGGAGTGACACGCAGATGGCTGTGCGTAACGTCATAGACCTTTCTGTCTTTGAATTCTTCCGATTTACCGGCATTCCAGTTCTGAACCGGACGGTAGTAACCGGTGATACGGCTGTAGACCTCGGTCTTGCGGCCGCATTTCGGACAGGTGTAGACTTCTCCGGATATGTAGCCGTGGTCGGGGCATACCGAATAGGTCGGCGAAAGAGTGTAGTAGGGAAGCTTGTGGTTTTCGGCGATCTTGCGGACAAGATTTGCGGCTGCTTTCCAATCCGGCAGCTTTTCGCCTAAGAAGGCATGGAATACCGTTCCGGAGGTATAGAGCGTCTGCAGCTCGTCCTGAATTTCGAGCGCCGAGAACACGTCGTCGGTGTAGCCGACCGGCAGGTGAGAGGAGTTGGTGTAATACGGCGCACCGTCGCAGGCACCGGCCGTGATAATGTCGGGATAGCGCTTTTTGTCGTGCTTTGCAAGACGGTATGCCGTGGATTCGGCAGGCGTTGCTTCAAGGTTGTAAAGATCGCCGTACTTTTCTTGGTAATCGGATAAACGCTCACGCATATGGTTCAAGGTCTTTTTGGTGAATTCTTGGGCTTCGGTGTGCGTTAAGTCCTCGCGTAACCACTTGGCGTTGAGGCAAGCCTCGTTCATGCCGACAAGACCGATGGTCGAGAAATGGTTCTCAAACGTGCCGAGGTAACGCTTGGTGTAGGGATAAAGGCCCTCATCGAGCAGTCTTGTAATGACCGTGCGCTTTACCTTTAAGGAACGCGCGGAAATGTCCATCATGTGGTTCAAACGTTCAAAATACTCTTCTTCGTTTTCGGACAGATACGCAATGCGCGGCATATTGATGGTGACCACGCCGATGGAACCGGTGCTTTCGCCGCTTCCGAAGAAGCCGCCGGACTTTTTGCGGAGTTCGCGAAGGTCAAGGCGCAGACGGCAGCACATCGAACGCACATCGCTTGGTTCCATATCGCTGTTGATATAGTTGGAGAAGTAGGGCGTGCCGTATTTACTGGTCATTTCAAATAAAAGCTTGTTGTTTTCGGTTTCCGACCAGTCGAAATCGCGCGTAATGGAATAGGTCGGGATCGGATATTGGAAGCCACGGCCGTTGGCATCGCCTTCGATCATGATTTCGATAAACGCCTTGTTGACCATGTCCATTTCTTTTTTGCAATCGCCGTAGGTGAAGTCGCGCTCTTTGCCGCCGACAATGGCTTTTTGGTCGGCAAGGTCAGCCGGAACTGTCCAGTCAAGCGTGATATTGGAGAAAGGCGCCTGTGTGCCCCAGCGTGACGGCGTGTTGACACCGAAAATAAACGATTCAAGGCACTTTTTGACCTGTTCGTAATCGAGTCCGTCTGCCTTGACAAACGGCGCAAGATACGTGTCAAACGAGGAAAACGCCTGTGCACCGGCCCATTCGTTCTGCATGATGCCAAGGAAGTTGACCATCTGGTTGCACAGCGTGGCAAGATGGCTTGCCGGAGCGGAGGTGATTTTGCCGGTAACGCCGCCGAGACCTTCTTTAATCAGCTGCTTTAACGACCAGCCGGCACAGTATCCGGTGAGCATCGAAAGGTCATGTAAATGAATATCGGCATTTTTGTGAGCGTTGGCGATTTCATCGTCATAAATTTCGCTGAGCCAATAGTTGGCGGTGATCGCGCCGGAGTTGCTCAAAATAAGGCCGCCGACCGAATACGTGACCGTGGAGTTTTCCTTGACGCGCCAGTCGGTGGCTTTGACATAGCTGTCAACAAGCTCCTTGTAGTCGAGAATGGTGGATTTGACGTTTCTTAACTTTTCGCGCTGACGGCGGTATAAAATATAGGCCTTGGCGACCTCGGCATAGCCGGCCTTGACAAGAACCGATTCCACACTGTCTTGAATGTCTTCGACCTGCACGAGATTGTTTTTGATTTTCGGTTCAAATTCCGCCGTTACTTTTAAGGCTAAAAAGTCGATGATTTGCGGTACGAAATTGGTTTCGCACGCTTCAAACGCAAGGGATATTGCCTGGGAAATCTTCTCTAAGTTAAAATCGACGATCTTACCGTCGCGCTTGATAACCTGATACATGGAAAAGTGCCGTCCTTTCAAAGGTTTGTGATGATGTTGACAATACTATATCACAGACGGCGGCGTTTGTCAAGAGGAAAAAACACAATATTTTGATGTTTACAAAACGTCTGCATACTATATATTGTGTTATATGCCGCGGAGTTCGACGTGCTTCAAATGGGTCAAAGCAGCATTCTTGCAGGCTTCAAGCGTGTTTTCGTCAAGTGCGGAAAGGCCTTGCTCGATGGTATCGCCGGAATCCCTGAAGCACTGGATAAAGTATTTTGCATCGGGCGAAGCGACCCTTGAAATCCAGGCAGCAATGCTTTCAAAATCCTTCGGTTCATGAAAGGAGGCAACGGCAGTTGTGCGGAATTCATAATCGGGAGAAAACTTCGCGATAAGACGCATGGAGTTTTCGACCTCTGCAAGTATTTTTTCCGCATTTGCCGCGTTTATGCCGATTGTTTCCGAGTATTTTTTGGGTGAGTTTTTCACGTCCATGGCTACATAATCGATCAGACCGCCTTGCAAGAGCTTTTCCAACCGTTCCGGAAACGAGCCGTTTGTGTCGAGCTTGACCAAAAAGCCCATCGCTTTGATTTGCCCTATAAAATCCTCCAAATCGGGCTGCAATAACGGCTCGCCGCCGGTGATGCAGACGCCGTCCAAAAGACCGGTGCGCTTTTTTAAGAAAGCAAAAACATCTTCCGGCGCAAGATAGTCTTCGGGATGCCGCACCACCAAGGCGGCGTTGTGGCAGAACGGACAGCGAAAATTACAGCCGTCCGTGAAAACCGTGGCAGCCGTCTTTCCGGGAAAATCGAGAAGCGTTAATTTTTGATAGTAGGGAATTTTCATGGAAAACATCCTTTCGGATTACAGCAATTGCTGTTCGTTGATGATGAGCTTAAACTCCAAACCGAGCTTGTCGGCATAAGATCATGCGGTCCATAAAGATTTCAAAATAATCCATCACCGAGCTGTAATGCGTGTCGATGTCGAGCTTCAGCTTCACTTTAGTGTGCTCGGTGTTGATTTTAAGAAGTGCGTTTTTGACAGAATAGTTGACGCGGTCGTGAATGTCAAACCCGGCCGGGTCGGTGTTGCGCACGCGCGAACGGCGCACATCGGATTTGTCCGCAAGAATGAGAGCGGCCGCCACCTCATTTACCGGAACGCCCGTGCCTTCATCGTGATTGCCGATGGCTGTGACAATCGTTGCAATGTCTTCGGGTGACATATCCATGTGGTCGAGAAGGCGGAATGCCATGACCGCGCCGCTTTGGGAATGCTCGATGCGGTTGACGAGATTGCCGATGTCGTGCAAGAAGCCGGCGATTTTCACAAGCTCGGTCTCGTGTTCGCCGTAGCCGAGTTCGGTTAAAATGTAACCGGCTGTTTCGGCGACCTTGGTGACGTGCGCAAAGCTGTGCTCGGTGTATCCTAAAGAAGCGAGCGATTCGTCGGCTTTGGTGATATAGGTGCGAATGTCCGCATTTTGTTTGATTTGCTCGTAGGTAATCATACAGTTTGTCCTTTCCGGTATTTCCTCTATAGTATAACACAGCTTTTTGAAAATGTCCACGGGTCTTTTGACATTTGCGAAAAAAGCGGCAGGCCTTTTTTGTATGATATTGGATATTGTTGTAAACTTTTTCAAATTAAGAAAATTTCGTTGACAAGCGACAGAAAAGCTAATATAATAATACTATATGTGTTCAGATAGGAGTGCTTTTCGCCGCATGGATTTGAACTTTAAGGGTGATACGCTTGCGGTCGATTACATAGACCGCGGAGCGGGAGAAGCCGTTGTGATTCTTCAAGGCTGGGGAACCACGGCGACGCTATATGAATCGGTTATCCGTATGCTCGAAGGACATTTTCGGGTGATCGTGCCGAATTTTCCCGGTTTCGGTGCATCCACCGAGCCGTCTTTCGCCTATGATACCGCCGATTATGCCGATTTTACGGCGGCGTTCTTACGCGCCTTGGGCGTGGAAAAAGCGTCGTTTATCGGGCATTCGCACGGCGGACGCGTTTTGCTTGAAATAACGACGCGGCCGCACTTTCCGGTCAAAGTCGAAAAGCTCGTTTTAATGGATGCGGCCGGCCTTGCCGCCAAAAAGACCTTGGCGCAGCGCGCACGCATACGCACCTATAAATGCTTAAAAAAGCTTGTTCTTTTGAAACCGGTTCAAAAACGCTTTCCCGAGGCTCTTTCTGCTTTGCAGAAAAAATTCGGAAGTGCCGATTATGCCTCCTCGTCGCCGCTCATGCGGCAAAGCATGGTGAAGCTGCTTGGTGCCGATTACCGCGATAAGCTGCCGCTTGTTTCCGTACCGACTCTGCTAATCTGGGGCGAGAAGGACGACGCAACGCCGTTATCTATGGCGAAACAGATGGAAAAAGCTATTCCGGATGCGGGACTGGTCGTGGTGCCGAACGCCGGACATTTTGCCTTTGCGGAAAACCCGAGCCTTACCGAACGGGTCTTACGCTCATTTTTTGATTGTTGAGGAGAACCTGTATGCAGTTTGTCGTACTTGCTTATTTTCTGCCGTTTTCGATTGCTTTGGCACTCAGCGCACTCCATTATGTGCATATGTTCCAGTTAGAGTCGTATCTTCCGCGTCAATTTCTTCGTTGGATGCTCAACCGCACGCAATTCAGACGGATCGTTGTGTTTATCCCGGCGTTTTTGTCAGCCTTTCTTATGTTGTTTTGGCCAGAAAAACTGCTGCCCGTCATTTTGTCGGCTTTTCTTATGCTGTTTCCGATCCGGACATTCTTTCCCTATAAAGCCAAAAAGCCGCTTGTGTATACCGCGCGCGTAAAACGAATGCTTGCTACCTATACAGTCGTATGCATTTTGATTTCCGTTCTGTGTGTGCATTTCGGCTATGTCGGTCTTACAGCCTTGCTTTTGCCGCTTTCGGGGTTTATGCTTTTGCTTGCAAACCTAATCAATTACCCGTTTGAACAAGCGGTGCGCGGCTATTTTATCAATGACGCAAAAAAAATTCTAAAAGCCCGTAAAGGCACGTTGGTGGTTATCGGTATTACCGGCAGCTACGGAAAAACCAGCACCAAATTTTTTTTAACAGAGCTGCTTTCGCAAAAATATAATGTTCTCATGACACCGGCAAGCTTCAATACCACCATGGGCGTTGTGCGTGTTATTCGTGAAATGCTGAAGCCGTCGCATGAAATCTTCGTGTGTGAAATGGGTGCGCGCACCGTTGGCGAAATCAAGGAAATCTGCGATATCGTCATGCCGACCTACGGCATTATCACGTCCATCGGACCGCAGCATCTCGAAACGTTTCATTCCATCGAAAACATTGTCAAAACAAAATTCGAGCTTGCCGATGCAGTCGGAGAAAACGATCATATGGTCTTGAATGCCGATAACCGCTATATTTACGATCGGCGTTATTGCGATAAGTATACCTATTACGGCATGACCAATACTGACGCTGCTTATTTTGGCGAAGACTTGGTGGCAACCTCGGACGGCACCTCCTTCAATCTTCGTTTTCCCGACGGCGATGTGATTGCATTGTCGGCGCGTTTGCTCGGACAGCATAATGCGATGAACATCATCGCGTCTGTTGCCATCGCGGATAAATTCGAGATTCCCCGAAAAGATATCGTGCGTGCCGTAAGAATGTTAAATCCGGTTCCGCACCGGCTGCAGCTGGTGGATGGCGGCGACGTTACCATTATCGACGATTCCTTTAATTCCAATCCGATCGGTTCTCGTTCGGCCTTAGAGGCATTAGCGGTGTTTGACGGTGTCCGCGTGCTTGTCACGCCGGGTATGGTTGAGCTTGGCGAAAGCCAAAGCTTTTTGAATTATGAGTTCGGCGTATTGGCCGGAAAAATCTGCCAATACATTTATGTGGTAGGCGAAGTCAACTATGAAAGCATTTATAACGGCGTGTTTTCTACCGGATTTGACGTGGATAAGCGGCTGATTCGTGTAAAATCGCCGGAAGACGCTATTTTCCGCGTTCGCTCACTTCGCACGGATTATCCAAAAATCATTTTGCTTGAAAATGATTTGCCGGATAATTTCCGGTAATTGCCGAACAGCGGTTTGAGAAGGCTTTCCGTTTTATATGTCTACATATTTGAAAAGAGGTTGGGATCTTGTCAAAAAACATCGATAAATATTCCTCAAAAATCCGTATCGGCTTTTTCTTTGGCGGAAGAAGCGTGGAGCATGAGGTTTCCGTTATTTCGGGATTGCAGGCCATGTATGCCTTGAATACCGAAAAGTATGCACCCGTGCCGATCTACATCACCAAAGAGGGCATCATGTATACCGGCGGCAGAGTCGGTGAGATCGAGGCATACGGAAATATCCCGGAGCTTCTAGCCGATGCGGAAAGAGTGAATTTGGTTAACGAAAAAAACCATTATCTTCTGGTTCGCTATCCGGAAAAAAAGTTTTCGGATAATATCCTTGCCGAAATCGAGGCCGCGTTCCCGATTGTTCACGGAACAAACGTGGAGGATGGTACCCTGCAGGGCTATCTGAAAACGATCGGCGTTCCGTTTGTCGGCTGTGATGTCTGCGCAAGTGCCATCGGTATGGATAAAGCCGTTACCAAGGCAGTCCTCAAACAACACGGTATTCCGGTGCTGGATTGTATCTGTACACAGAGCCGAACCTTCTATGATGATTCTGCGACTGCTCTTGACCGTGTGGAAAAAGCAACGACGTATCCGGTGATCGTGAAACCGCTCAATCTCGGCTCGAGCGTCGGTATTTCCAAAGTCGATAACCGTATGTCCTTAAAGCACGCAATGGAAAATGCGTTTTCCTTTGCCGACGTGGTGCTTGTTGAGAACGCGGTATCCCACTTAAAAGAAATCAACTGTGCCGTACTCGGCGACCGCGAGGAAGCCATTGCATCGGTTTGTGAAGAACCGATCGGCGCGGATGAAATCCTCTCCTATACGGATAAATATGTCGGTGGCGGCAGTAAAGGCGGAGCAAAAACCGGAGCCGCGAAAACGGGTGGCGCAAAGTCCTCGGGCATGGCCAACCTGAAACGCAGAATCCCGGCAGATATCCCGGAGGATATCGAAAAAGCGGTCAAAGACTATTCAGTGCGTGCTTTCCAAGCCATCGGCTGTGAGGGCGTTACGCGTATTGACTATCTGTATAACACCGAAACCGGCGAATTGTATCTCAATGAATTGAATACCATTCCCGGTTCCTTGGCATTTTATCTTTGGGAGGCCAGCGGCATCCCGTTTGCCGAGCTTCTTGACCGGCTGATCGGTTTGGCCTTTAAGCGCGACAGAAAAGAAAAAGGACTTAACTTTTCCTTTGATTCCAATATCTTAAAGGGAATTCACCTGAATAAAGGAGCAAAAACAAAATGACCTTTTCCACGCGACAAATGACAGTGCTTGCCTTGTTTGCTGCAATTATGTGCATTGTTTCACCGCTTTCGATTTCCATCGGCCCGATTCCTTTGACATTGGCCACCTTTGTGCTGTACCTGACGGTGGCGGTCCTCGAAACGAGCGGAACAATATCCGTGACACTCTATGTGCTGCTTGGCACTGTAGGGCTTCCGGTGTTCTCCGGCTGGCAGGGCGGACTGGATAAAATCCTCGGCCCGACCGGCGGCTATATTGCCGGCTATATCCCGTGTGCCTTTATTGCCGGTGTTATCATCGAGGTCTTTGGAAAGAATAAGATCGCATATCCGATTGCAATGGCCTGCGGAACCGTGGTATTGTATGCACTCGGCACGACGTGGTTTATCGCGTCCAACGGCATAAACGGAAATCACTATTCGATCGGCGCGGCACTTATGCTTTGCGTTGTGAAGTTCTTGCCGGGCGATGCCATCAAAATTGCCGCAGCAAGTGCTTTGGGAATCTATTTACGTAAAGTGTTGGCCAAACACAAGGTCGCGCTTCAATAAAAAATGCAATTAAGCGAAAGACAGCCGTCGGAGAGAATAGTCTCGACAGCTGTCTTTTCATTTTCAGAGAAGATATTCCGTTAATTCCTGCACCGTATCACAAACGGCACATGGCTTTGATTCGTTCAATGCCGTCGGATCACCGAAACCGTAGGAAACGGCAATGCCCGGAATACCGGCTTTTCGTGCACCCAAAATATCGTGCGGCGAATCGCCGACCATGACCGGATTTCGTACCGTTATATCCTTTGGAACATTCTCAAGTGTATATTGTATGACCTCGCATTTGTCGGTTCGCGTGTTATCCATGCGTGCACCGCCGATAAAGACAAAACTGCCGGTCAGAGCAAAATGACCGAGAACCCTTCGTGCAAAGGCTTCCGGCTTCGAGGTCGCAACGAATAGCGGCTTTCCGGCTTTGCGCAAAGCAGAGAGCATTTCGCGAATTCCGGGGTATACGGAGCATTCGAAAATGCCGGTTTTTGCGTAGTATTCGCGGTACGCCTCCACAAGGGCGGTACCTTCGTCCGTATCCACGCCGCAGAAAGCCATAAAGCTCTCCCGAAGCGGCGGCCCGATAAAGCTTTTTAGGCTTTCGGGCGCATACGTGCCGTAACCGCGTTTTTGCAAGGCATAAGAAACCGACTTGGTAATGCCCTCCGATGAATCGACCAAAGTGCCGTCCAAATCGAATAAGACGCTGTCAAAGCACTGCATAGAATCCGCCTTTCTTATAGATAAAGATTGAAGAATTTTGGATCGATGTTCTCAAAATTGTCTGACGCCGTGCCGTAATCGCACATATCGAGCATCGTCTCGTTTCCGTTTTCGGTAAGCGTAACGGCAAACTGACAGAGAACAGGGGCATTTTTGGCGGAAACCGCGCGAGCGCTTGCTTTTACGTCTTTGCCGTGAATGCTTTCAAAGAAAAACAGGGCGTTTTCCGGCGTTCCGAGCTTTTTGGAACGAGCCAAAACAAGCGGTCCGTAGGTGATAAACGAACAAGGCTTGTTCATCATGCTGTCGCGCGGCATCACGCGCTCTTTGGTGTTTTCCCAGATCCAACGGTCAATGCGGAAATCCCCGTTCGGGAGGGAATCCACCTCGACCGTGCCGGGAAAGTCGCAAACGGCTGCCGAAAAATCAAAATCAAGGCCGATTTGTGTTTCGCCTGCAACCGTCAAGTCGAAAAATGTACCGGACGTTAAGGCGAAAGTCTCTGTACCCATCGAAAGAACGGCATTCTTTCCGGCGCATTCGGGAACACGGATACGCAGCGAGAGCGGCTTGTCGGCTTTTACGTCGAGCGAAACACGGCCGTTTTCAAGATAACCGTCAGAGCAGGTGATACGAACGTTTGCCTTCTTGTTCTCATAGGTGAACGGACAGAATTCGGTGATGTACAGGCCTTTTTCGTCCGACATGACGGCCGAAGACGTGAAGTTTAAGAAACCGCGCGGAATATTGTCCACACAGCAATGGTTCAAGGCGCAGCCGGATTGCCCTTCGGCTTTGAAATGTCTGCCGCTCGAACGAACGCCGCGTGCGCCCCATGTTCCGTCGTCCGAAACGCTTGCCATAAAGGCGTTATAAAAGGCTTTTTCGGCAGAATCCAAATAGTCGGTATCGCCGGTCAGTGAGAACAACTCGGTGCAGACGCGCATCCAGTGTATGACGTCACACGGTTCGGAAATCGCATTTTCCCAAGCGGAGGCGTGCGCAAAAATGTCATTGAAGCCGACCGAGCCGACGACATTGCTTTCATTTTCTTTCAGAAGCTCATACATATTCCGAACGGCGTCCACGTATTTTTGCGTGCCGGTCACGCGGTAAAGCTCCAAAAGGCCGTCAAGGCAGGACATGGTTTCATAGGCTTTTGCCCAAAGATGCGATTTCGGATACCATTCGTGAATCGGCTTTTTTTCAAGCGCGTTGCGGATGAGATTCGGCCGTTTTCCGTCCTCTCTGTCCCAATCCTCGGCGATTTCCGTACAGAAATCGAGAAGCTCTTTGTCGCCGGTATGCCGGTAGAGGATCAACATCGGCTTTAAGATCGAGCCGCTCGGAACGCCGCTGAAGTTGGCGGTTCCGGTGTCGCCGATGCGGACATTTTTCTCATGAAGCTCGTGGATGAGCTGAGAAGCGAGCTTGTGCGCACCGGCAAGAATGGTTTCATCGCCGGTTAAGACCGCGCATTCCACAAGTCCCCACAGCGTGTATTTCCGGCACCAAATGTTCCAGTTCCAGTCGCAGCGCCAGCCCATGAGCTTGACGGTCTCATCCGGATTCGGCGCAAAGAAGTTGGTCGAATCCTTATAAGAATTGATATAACCGTCCGGACGGGCATAGGAAAGCACACGGTAGGCGGACGCTTTGACAAAATCGAGAAGCGAGGCATCCTTCGTGTATTCATACACGCGGCAGGCACTGATTTCAAGCTTGCCCCAGAATTCGCCGCTCCACATACCGACAATGGTGTCATCGTCATGCGGTTCGCGGAGTGCTTTTTCCGCCTCGCCGAAAATTTTCTCTTTGGCAAAATCCGAAAGCACGCGGTTTTCGAAAAAGCGGTTAAAATAATCGCCGATAAACCCGGAAAAATGGGTGTCTTCGATCGGTGCAAAACGGATTTTATTATTAATGGTATAGGGTATTTTGATCTGCATAACAACTCTCCTTTTTGGTTTGTTTTGTGCAGTATATCACAGTTTTTCGGAAAAGTCTATATATTTGCGAAAAAAGCATATTTATCCATGAAAAAAGCATATTTTTCATCCGGAGGATGCTTTATTACAGCTGCACA
>URCT01000004.1 GCA_900546385.1 uncultured Eubacteriales bacterium
ATGGGAGATGGAGGGCAAAAAAGGGTTGCTCGGGAGGGCGATAAGGGAAGGTTTGTGTAAAAGAAAAACTTTTGGTTTATGGAAACGAGAAATTTTTGAGGACAGCGAAGAATGGCTTGTGCAGAAGGAAAGCTTTTGTGCGTAAAAAAGGCAGCTTTTGAGTGCATTTAGAAAGGTTTTCTACAAATGAAAATGTTTTCAGTTTGCGAAAAAGGCGGCTTTCTCTATTCATACAAAGCCAACCGATACAGGAAAGCTTTTTTTATCAGCACACCACGGCAACAATTTCCCACCACACCCAAACTAACGTGCAACATCCCTTTTCGAATACCGCTTGCTACTGTGAGCTTGCAGTACACCTTCCCTTTTTCGAAAGTCAGCAATCTTGCGTCTGCTGTAAGCCACCCTTTCGCACCGATTCAAATCCTCACCGGCGATACCCGGGAAGGTTGAAATACCCGGCGTGGCCGGTTACATGATGATGGCCGGTTATTTCCGCTGAAATCACGTATCGAGCGGAGATTTGAATCGAGGTCGCAAGACGGAGTCGTCTCCTTGAAACATGGTCGCCTTGCTCACGTCCGTTCGCAATTCTCCCTGTTTCGGCGGTCTCCGACGCACAAAAACTTGCCACCGGCAACTTTTTGCACGTCCGAGCGGCCTCTCCCGGCGGCAAAGCCGCCTTTCTAGGCCTCGGCGGCTGCCGCAAGCGCGGCATAATCGCCGATCTTTTCACCAAGCTTTGCCGGAACAACCCTGCAAACCGCCTGACTCATGCTTAGCGCCTCGGCACGAATCACCGGCTCGGCATACGGCCAAAGCAAATCCTGACACCGGGCAAAAACACTGCCGATGGCGATCACCTCCGGATTGAATAGATCGATGAGCACCGCCAGTCCCTCACCTAACTTTTCACCGCAAACGCGAAACACCTTTTGCGCCGTCGCATCGCCGTCATACGCCGCCGCGGCAACCGTTTTAGCCGTAATGACCGCTTTTTGCAGGTCGCCGTCCGGCACAAAACCGACTTTTTCGCCGCGCTGCAACGCTTCTCGGGCAAAGCCGCGCGCAAGCTCCGCAATTCCGGCACCACTGCAAAAGCCCTCAAACGAGCCGCATTTGCCATAGCCCGACGGTCCGAATGCCGCAAGCCGCATATGCCCGACCTCTCCGGCCATGCCGTTTGTTCCCTCAAACAGCGCGCCGTTTAACACAAGCCCTGCGCCAAGTCCCGTGCCGAAGGTGAGAAAAATCATGTTCTGCGTGCCGACGCCGGCACCGTATTTCCATTCGGCAAGAGCCGAAGCATTGGCATCGTTGATGAGCCGTGCCGGGACGCCGAGCGTTTCGGTAAAATGCCGTGTGATCTCGATATGATCCCAGCCCGGCAGATTGGGCGGCGAAAGAATCACGCCGGTTTTGCTGTCAAGCGGCCCGCCGCAGCTGATACCGACGGCACGAATTTCATCGTCCGGATACGTGCTGCGATACGCCTCGATGCTTTCATCAAATTTTGCAAGAACCTCCTGCGGCGTTTTTCCGGCAGTCTCAAACGCACGTCTTTCCCGAATGCACACACCGTGTGCGGTTTCTTCCGCCGCCAAAACGGCGCATTTTGTTCCGCCGATATCCACTCCGATAAGCATGAAAATCCCCTTTCCGTTTCTTTTCCTATCCGATTCTTAGAGTACAACAAAACCGATTTTCTGTCAAGGGCAAAACCCGATTTGCGCAAAAATTCTTAGCCAAAACGCAAAAATTCACACATCCCTGTGGCAAATCCGTTTTTCTTTGCATACAATACACCGAGAGTGAAATCTCAGATTTTTTCACAAGGCAGGCGAACGGCATGAAAAAACTGACCGCATTTATCGGCATCGGCGTTTTGTGCGTCGGACTCGGCATATTGGTTGCCTGTTTTCTGCCGCCGGCGGTGCTGGTCTGTATCGAGGCCGTTCTGTTAATCTTTGCAGGTTTTTTGGCTTTGAAATGCCGCTAACACAGAATCCGGAAAGGAAGATTGCATGAAGATCGTTTTATTCAAGCCGCCGCGTTTTTTGAAGCCGTTTCTGCGGCTGTTCTTGCGCGACAAAAAAAGATAGCTCAAATGCCGCAATTCGTCATACGCACTGACTCCTTTGCATATGTTTTAGTAAAGAAAACACAGGCAAAGGAGTTTTATTTATGGAACCGTATACCCTTCCCTTATGCAATCCGCTTTTCAGTGATAAAGCCGACCTTCCGCAGGAATTCGAAATCACCTTGCCCGAATATCTGCCGGGCATCGGAAAAATCGTCCGTGCCGAT
The DNA here is from genome assembly GCA_900546385.1 of uncultured Eubacteriales bacterium. Classification (GTDB taxonomy): domain Bacteria; phylum Bacillota; class Clostridia; order Oscillospirales; family CAG-382; genus UMGS882. Next base: position 2,308 of record URCT01000004.1, read on the forward strand.
GCCGACACCTATGCCCTCTCTTCGTCGCTTGCCGACGGAAGCTTGACTTTTACCGGCAAATACAGCGTGCGCCTTCTGTACAACGACGAAAAGAGCGGTTACTTAAAATGCGCCGTTTTTCCGCGCGATTTTTCCTATACGTTTGACGCTTCCGCAATTCCTGCGCCGCTCGGCACGCCGACCATCGAAGAAAACGCCTGCATTCTTTCGGTCTCCGTCAAGCCGAAAGGACCGCGTGCCGTGGGCATTTCTTTGGGACTTGCCTTAAAGGTGACGGTTTACGACTGCGGCGAAACCAAGCTTTTATCGCCGGATAATGCGGAAGTCGAGCTTCACGCCGAAAACACGACCTGTGCCGTACGCAAGCTGTTAAAAAGCGATTCCATTGATCTCCAAGAGGACATCACCTTAGACGGCAGCATGGTTCCGATTGCGGATATTGCCGATTACACGGCGGATTTCCGGTTGGACGATATCACCTGCGGCGACGAGGTCGTGCGCTATCGCGGCAATGTTTTATTCAAATGTGCGTACCGTGCCGAAAACAGCACCGAAAACACCGACGCGGAATATGTGTATTTGACCAAGGAACTGCCGTTTGACGGTGAAATTCCCTGCCCCGACGCACAGCACGGCATGAATGTCATCGGCCGTATTTGCCCAGAAGAAATGCAGGTCAGCTCTTCGTTTGACGCTTACGGCGAAAATCGCGTGATCCATGCGTCCCTCGGCTGTAAAATTTGGGCGGATCTGTTCGATGAAGTGCCGGTCACTTACTTTGACGACGGCTTTTGCAGTGCCTATGAGTGTGATTTCGAAAAAAGCGTCTATACCTATGATACGGTCGAGCAGACCGTGAAAGAGCATACCCGATTCGAGCAAAGCCTGCGCGCCGACCGCGAGGGCTTCACCGAAATTGCCGATGCCGGCATCCGTTTGGACGCGCTGACACCCGAAATCATTGACGGCAAACCGGTGATGAGCGGACGCGGCGTCATCTGGGTCACCGGTGCGAACGAAAAAGCCGAAACAGTCGGCACTTCTTTGCCGGTAAATGTCCGTCTGCCGTTAGACAGCCTTCGTGACGCATCGCCCGAAAAGCGGTATGTGATAAACGCCGAAATCCGAGACTGCCGGGCGGTTTTGCGTGACGGCGAAATCGTGTTTTCCTGCGAGGTGGCATTAAACGGCGTGTGCCTTGGCCGCGAAAAGATCACCGCCATTCACGAAACGGACGTTCACTACGACAAACCAAAGCCGATCTGCCGTGCCGAATACATTGTCTGCTATCCCGAACCGCAGGAGAATTTATGGAGCATTGCCAAAAAATACGAAATCCCGCGTGAAGCCCTGCGAAATGCCAACGGCTTAACCGGCGATGCTCTGCCGCAGGGCAAACGGACGGTGGTCATCCCGTGCGGTGAAAGTGCCGCAAGCGGCGCATAAGCCGTATCCTTAAAACTCGACAAAAGCAAAACGCTCACAGAGGCTATGTCTGTGAGCGTTTTTTGTGCTATGTTGTGCTGCCTATAGATAGGTGACAATCGTACACGCATCTTTTCCCACTCTTTTGCAAAAGGCTTGCAAAAAGCAAAAAACTGTGGTATACTGTATCATAGATAGTTATAGCCATATTTCTTTTTCGCCATATACACAAAAAAGGAGTGTCCGCTTTGCAAGAGCAACCGCTTTCCGTTTCGCCGACCGAGAAAAAGCCGCCGTATATCAGCTGTCTTTTGGCCTGTGTCGCGCTGTTATATATCACACATTTGGAGCTGTATCCGCTTTGGGATTTGATCGGGCTCGGCGTGCTTTGCGTGTTCTGCGTGCTGTATGCCGTTTTGCTTGTCACAAGCGATGTGCGCTTTATTCCGCTGCCGCCGGTCATCTGCGCGGTCAGCCTGCTTGCGCGCGGCTTCTTTGCCGACGGCTTTACCGAGAGCATCTTGCAAGGGCTTGTCAATCTCGTGTTCTGCCTGCTTGCCGCGCTTGCACTGTATGTCTGCACCATCAAAAAGGCCTCCAAAAGCGTGACCTTTGCCGTGCTTTGCGTGTTTTATGCCGCACTTTTGGCCACACACCTTTATTTTCTCATCGAACGCATCTACGGGGCATTCAGCTTTGAAATTCTGAATAAAGCCATCGATGATTTGACCGCCTATGCCGAAAAAATCTTTACGGCCTTGCTCGGAAACGCTTCCCAAGCCTCGCTTACCGGTGCGAAAAATGCGACAGAAGCCGATGCAGCCAAGCTTGAACAGGCCGGCAAAACGCTTGCCGCGTCGGTTCGTGCCGCACTGCCGTCGTTTGCCGTGTGCTTTTCCATGATGGGAAGCGCGCTCACGCTCCTTGTTTACAAGCCGATCATCTGCGCCATGCACGCCCAAAAGGCCTGCCTTGACGGACGGGTTTGGCGGTTTTCCGTATCCTCGGTCAGCGTGATCATGTTTTATGTTTCCTATATTATTTATTTTGTCGCCGGTCTTACCGAGTCAAACAGCGTCGCTTTCATCGCCTTTATGAATCTTTCGACCATATTGACGTATCCGTTTGCCTATCTCGGCTTGCGCTTTTTCAATGGTATGCTTTGCGCCAAAACCAAAAGCCGTGCCGCCTCTGCCGCAATTCTCGCGTTCGGCTTTGTGATTCTCGGATTATTCTTTGGGCTTGGCGGATTGCTCATCACCGTTTTCGCTTTTGCGGGTGCTGCCGCCCAGTTAAACGAAAACTTGCGCAGCCGCTTTTCGGGCATCCGTTAACGCGTCCTCACTTTCCGATTTTTGGGAGGGATTTTCTTGGTATCTTTCAAAGACTTTCTGAAAAAACTGTGTTCGCACAAAAGCCTGTATGCAGGACTTGTACTGCTGATTCTGTACGCCCTTGCCGCCTTTGCCCGAAAACAGACGGTGCTCGGCGGTCTCGGTGTCGCTTTCTGCGGCATTTACCTTGTCATACACATCATCTTTGTCTGGCGCGAAATCAAAAAGGGCGGCATGACCAAGGATGGGCCGATGTTGTCCGGTTTAACGCTCGGCTTTGTGACCGCGTTTTCCTCGCCGGTGGTCATTGTCGGCGGCGGCGGTGAAATCGTGTGGTACAACAAAGCGTTTTTGGCCATAGCCGGTGAAAAAACCACCTTATACGGCAAAAAGCTGTCCGAATATTTCAGTCCGTCGCTCGGTGCGGCGCGGCTTTTCCGCGACCTCGGCGAACCGATCCCGGTTTCTTACCGCGGCATCAATTACAACGTCAGCTGTTACAAAACGCAAACCGTCGGCAAGGGACACTGCATCACGGTCTGGGAGGACACCACCGAGCTGTGCACCTTGAAAAAAGAGTTGGAAATGAAGTCGGTCATGGTGGCGTTTGTGGTCATCGACAACTTTTCCGAAGCCGTGCAGTTTATCCAGGATAAGCAGCGCACCGCGCTTGCCCTCATCGGCAGTACGCTCGATGCCTGGACGGCTTCTTTGGGCGGCATTCTGAAGGAATACGACAAGGACAAGTTCATCATTCTGTTCGAACAGCGGCATTTTGAAAAACTGGACGAAAGCCGGTTTGATATTCTCGATAAGATCCGCGAAATCGAGATCGACAACATCAATATGCCCTTCACCGCCTCCATCGGCGTTTCCAAAATTCCCGGCACGCTTGCCGAAAAAGAAAGCGCGGCGCGAAACGCCCTCGACCTCGCTCTCCAGCGCGGCGGCGACCAAGCCGTCGTCAAAAGCGAAACCAGCGTTGAATATTACGGCGGCCGCTCCAAATCGGTGCAGAAAAAGACCAAGGTTCGTTCGCGCGTGATTGCCGGTGAATTGACGGGACTCATCAAAAACAGCGGCAACGTCATTGTCATGGGTCATAAGTACGCCGACCACGATTCGATTGCCTCCTGCGTGGCGGTCAGCCGCATGGCAAAATTCTTGAACACGCCGGTTAACGTGGTGGTCAACATCCACGACTTCAACTTAAAAAAGATTTTCGAAAGTATGCGCTTCCAGGACGGCGAATACGACGATCTGTTCATTGACCGCGAAATGGCGCATGAGTTAATCCGTTCGGATACGCTGCTTGTGGTGTGCGACGTGAACAACCCGTCCTTTTTCGAGCTGCCGGAATTGTATGAATCGGCAAACTCCTTTGTGGTCATTGACCACCATCGCAAAACCGGCGAATTCGTCAATCCGCCGAAGATCGCCTATATCGAACCGGCCGCTTCTTCGGTTTCGGAGCTGATGTGCGAGATCCTCGAGCAGGCCGTGCCGCCCGGAACGCTCACCCGTCCCGAAGCCAACCTGTTATTTTCCGGCATCATTCTCGATACCAAGCAGTTCACCAAAAACACCGGCATCAAAACCTTCGGCGCAGCCCAATATCTGCGCAGTGAAGGTGCGGAGCCGTATGCCGCCACGCGCTTGTTCGACACCTCGGTCGGCGATTTTATGCGCGAAACGGTCTTCGAAAACAACATTCACATTTATAAGGAAAGAATCGCTATTTCGGTGAGCGAAAAAGAAGCCGACTTAAAGGATAAGATCGCCGCCTCCAAGGCCGCCGACCGGCTGCTCACCGTGGAAAACGTGTGCGCGTCGTTCGTTTTGTGCCGCATTGACGGCAATGTACACATTTCCGCCCGCTCCGACGGCACCATCAACGTCCAGCTCATCACCGAAGCTCTCGGCGGCGGCGGTCACTTTGACGCGGCCGGTGCCCAGCTCAACGATACCACTCTCACCGACGCCTTAAAACGTCTGAAAGAAGCCATTGACAGCCATTTGGACGAAGCGGCGGAGAAAGCCGATAAACTATAACGGAGAATGCTTATGAATTCACGATCCTGCACGGTTCTCGCCTTTGCCAATCAAAAAGGCGGCGTCGGAAAAACCACTTCCGCCGTCAATCTTGCCGCTTCCTTGGGAATGCTCGGAAAGAAGGTTCTGCTTGTCGATTTCGATCCGCAGGGCAACGCCACCAGCGGCGTCGGCATCGAAAAAAACGGCGACAACTCGGCCTACGACCTGCTCATGGGAGCAAACCCGTATGCCTGCATCGCCAAAACCGCGTTTGAAAATTTAGATGTTCTGCCATCGGACATTTCGCTTGCCGGTGCGGAGCTGGAGCTTGTGGACGAAAAAGACCGGCAATACAAGCTCAAGCACGCCCTCGATTCGCTTCGGAACGACTACGACTATATGCTCATCGACTGTCCGCCGTCGCTCGGGCTTCTCACCGTGAATGCCCTCAGTGCCGCCGACGGCGTGGTCGTGCCCATGCAGTGCGAATACTTCGCGCTTGAGGGCTTAAGCCAGCTGACGCTCACCATTTCACAGATCAAGCGGTTATACAATCCGCGCCTTGAGCTTGTCGGCGTGATTATCGCCATGTATGACGGCCGACTGAACCTTTCGGTGCAGGTGCTTGAAGAAATCAAAAAGCACTTTCCCGGCAAGCTCTTCAAAACGCCCGTGCCGCGCAACGTGCGCCTTTCGGAAGCACCCAGCTTCGGTATGCCTGCCATCTATTTTGACAAAAACTCCAAAGGCGCAGCCGCCTACCGCGACATTGCCTCCGAGCTTGTGAGCCGCTGCGGAACAAATTGAAACCATATTACGTCTAAACAAACGGAGGTAAACTGTAAAAATTTGAAAGCGAGGAATTCATATGAAACGCTCCTTAAAAATGCTGCTTACAATGCTATTTGCCACGGTTTTTCTTGTTTCTTTTGCTCTCGGCACGAATGCCGCATGGTCATACCGGTGGCTCATCGAGCCGAATCCGCTCTATCGTTCCTTTGACTCTGTTACAGAAGATTTTGCCGTTTTTTTCGGCGGAGAATCCTACTTCTATAAGCGCGGCGTTGTGCGCCTGTCGGATAAAAAAGAAATCGTCCCGGCAGAATATAACGACATCCGCCTGCTTGCAAACGGTCATTTTGCCCTCGGAAAAAACATTACGCCCGGCAGAACTCCCGGTCCGGGCGAATGGGGCGTATGCACCGCCGACGGGACTGTCGTTGTACCGTTTGACTACATCTACGGCTTTACCGCGCTCGGCGACAAATATCTCGTTGCCCAAAACACCGACCGCAAATTCGGTGTGATCGATTATGCCGGGAACGTCGTTTTGCCGTTCGAGTACGATTATTTAAGGCCGAAGTACTACCCCTGCGCGGATTCCGCCTTACATGAAACGCATAACGATTCGCCGCTGTTTGCCCGAAAAAGTGAAAAATACGGTCTTATCGACCTTTCGGGAAAAATTCTCATCCCGTTTGAATACGCATCTCTTTCTCAGAATTACGGCAATCCCCAAATAGGGCTTATCAGCGCAGCCGTCCCGCGTGAAAACGGTTATTTCGAGGGACTTATCGACTATGCCGGAAACGTGGTTTTTTCCTTTGACTATGCGCATAATTATTTTATATCGGACAATGTTCTCATTGTTTACCAATCGGATTCGTCCGGTCAAAGGTACGGCATGGTCGATACGTCCGGCAACATTCTTCTGCCGCTGGAATACGATAATCTGTCCTTATTTTACGGTATGTATCCGAGTGACAAGCTGAAGCGAAGCGAGCTTGTGCAAGCCGTTTCACATGGCAAGACCGGTGTGTTCGACCTTGCCGGAAAGCCGGTCGTGCCGATCGCATACGGAGCGGTAAACCTTTTCGACAACGACCGGATACTCGTCGAAAAGGACGGCAAATGGGGCATGATCGACCGTGCCGGAAACGTGCTTCTGCCCTTTGACTATGACTATTTAGAGCGTCTGTCGGACACGCTTTTGCAGGCAAAAAAAGGCGACCTTTTCGCCGCAATCCGTCCGGACGGCACGGAGGTTACCCCGTATGAATTCACGAATTTCCGATACTCCTACCAAGACGGCTTTATTGTCGGCTGCAAGGGCATATCCAAGTACGGCGTTTTGGATGCGGACGGAAATACGTGTATTCCGTTTGTTTACGACGATATCTACGCCGCCGACAGCGTAAACCTTTCGGAAAATCCGCTGTGGAAGGTGCAGCAAGGCGAAAACTGGCTGCTTCTCGACGCAGACGGCAAGGAGATTTTCCGCCGCCCCTGCAGCGGCTTGCAGTATAATGCAAAGCTCGGCCTTTGCAGCGTGGTTACCGAAAACGGCGCAGGCATCTTGAAGATCTCGTATAGCAAGCCGGTTTCCTACCGCCGGATCGTGACGGTTTCGACCGACACGACAAACATTCGCCTGACACTCGGCGATGTTTCGGCCTTAGTCAATGCGGAAACAAAAACGCTTGACACACCGCCGTTTTTGCGCGGTGACCGCACGTTTGTGCCGGTACGCTTTCTTGCGGAATCGCTCGGTGCGGAGGTCTTTTGGGACGACAGCACGAAAACCGCTTCGTTTGTCAAAAACGGCACGACGGTTCGGCTCATCATCGGGCAAAACACCGCCTATGTGAACGACGAGCCGCGCACGTTAGACGCGACAATCTTTCTCGAAAACGACCGGACGTATGCGCCGCTTCGGTTTGTGGCGGAAACGCTCGGTGCGGCGGTAGAATATAAAGAGGAAGCCTTAACAGAATAAACCAAAACGCGGATCCCGAAACGGAATCCGCGTTTTTTATGAGCCATATTATAATTTCTCCACCCTTGCAAGCCAATCAGCGGCGCACGCGTCACTCGGCATACGCCAATCGCCGCGCGGCGACAGGCACACGCTTCCGACCTTCACGCCGTCCGGCAGACAGCTGCGCTTGAACTGCTGCGTAAAGAACCGGCGATAGAACGTCTTGAGCCATTTTTTGATCGTGTCCGCGTCGAAATCCTCACAGAACGCGCGGCACGCCAAAAAATAGATTTTTTCGGGTGTGAAGCCGAAACGAAGCACATAATAGAGGAAGAAATCGTGCAGCGCATAGGGGCCTACCGTATCCTCGGTCTTTTGTGCGATTTTTCCGTTTGCGTCCGGCGGCAGCAGCTCGGGACTGATCGGCGTATCCGCCACATCCATCAAAATTTCGGCACAGCCCGGAAACACCTCACCCTCGGCAAGGCTCTCGATCATCCAACGAATAAGCGTTTTCGGGATGCTGGCGTTCACGCCGTACATACTCATGTGGTCGCCGTTGTAGGTGCACCAGCCGAGTGCCAGCTCGCTTAAATCGCCCGTGCCGCAGACAAGCGCGTTGTCGCCGTTTGCCACGTCCATAAGCACCTGCGTGCGTTCCCGCGCTTGGACGTTTTCGTAGGTGATATCGCGCACGGCTTCGTCGTGTCCGATGTCCTTAAAATGCTGTAAGCAGGCGTCTTTGATGTTGATCTCCCGGAAGGTCACGCCGAGTGCTTTCATCAGCGCAACCGAATTGTTGTAGGTGCGCGAGGTCGTGCCGAAGCACGGCATGGTCACGCCGATGACGTTGGTCACCGGGCGATGCAGCTTTTTCATAGCCTGCACGCAGACAAGGAGCGCAAGCGTCGAATCGAGACCGCCCGAAACACCCACGACCACCTTTTGCGCCGCCACCGACAGCCGTCCGACAAGACCTGCCACCTGCATTTCGAAGATGTCTAAGCACCGCTCGGTACGCTTTGCCTTGGTCTGCGGCACAAACGGCAGCTTGCGAAGCGGATACAGTGCACCTGCATCGTCGCGCGTTTGGCGGTTTGTAAGCGGCGCATACAGCTTTATGCGCCGCACATTTCCCGTTTCGGCGTCGGCACTTGCACAATCCGAAAAACTGCGTAACTTCCGGCGGTCGGCACGAATCTTGCCGAGATCAACATCGGTGCAGAGCAGATAATCGTCGTCGATGAGCGCATCGTTTTCGCAGATAATCGACCCGTTTTCAGCCACCACCGAATGTCCTGAAAAGATGAGATCGGTGGTCGATTCGCCGCTGCCGGCCGAAACATAGGCATACACGCACAGTGCGCTTGCCGATTGGGTCTTGACGATCTCGCGGCGATAAGCACGCTTGCCGATGGTTTCATTGCTTGCCGAAAGGTTAAAGAGCATTTCCGCGCCGGAAAGTGCCAAATGCGTGCCGGGCGAAAGCGGCGTCCAAAGGTCTTCACAGATTTCGACACCGAAGGTCTCGCCGCCGCGGCCGGTAAACACCAGCCGATTGGAGACCGGCACGGGATAAGATGTGCTTTGGCCAAGCTCCAGCGAATCGAGCGTGTCGCGCTTTAAGTCACGCGCCGAAGCAAACCAGCGTTTTTCATAAAATTCGTTGTAATTGGGCAAAAAAGTCTTGGGAACAAGACCGCAGAGCCTGCCGCCCGAAAGCACGACAGCGCAGTTATATAACACCGAATCGATGCGAACGGGTGCACCGACAAGCACGGTAATATCCCGTTTTTCGGTCGCTTCGGCGATGGTTTTTAATGCGTCAAGCGTTTCGCAAAGCAGCGATTCCGAGAAAAACAGATCGGCACAGGTGTAGCCGGTGACCGCAAGCTCCGGAAAGATCACATACGCCGCGCCGTTTCCGTCGGCTTCTTCGATTTTTTCCAAAATTCGCGCGGTGTTCTCCCGCACGGCGCCGACTTTGACGTGCGGCACGGCTTGGGCAAGTCTTACATAATCAAACATCATTACGCCTCGCTGTTCCCGTCTGCCGGTTCGGCTTCGTCCGTTTTATCCGTTTCATCCGCATCGGCTTCCGCCGTTTCGAGCGGCTGAAGCGATTTGTCGATCGTGCCGACAAGGCGGTTGATGGAAAAGCCCTTGGCAGAGAAGGTATCTTCATATTCGGTATGGATATTATCCGCTTCGTAAACGCTGTTATGCAGATCAAACGTGACGTCGGAAAGCGGAATGTTCGCCTTTTCAAACTGTTCGAGCGAAAAATCGAAGAGCGGCCGGTTGTCGGTTTTGAAAAAGATTTTGCCGCCGTCCTTCAAAACATACCGGTATTTTGCGAGAAAACCGGTATAGGTTAATCGGCGCTTGGCGTGCTTTTTCTTCGGCCACGGGTCGGAAAAGTTGAGATACAGCGCATCCAACTCTCCTTCTTCGAACATATCCGGCAAAGCCTCTGCGTCGCCGCAGACAAACACAACGTTGGAAAGTCCGGCGTTTTTGATTTTTTCCATGGCCATGACAATCACGTCCGGCACTTTTTCAAAGCCGACGTAAAACACAGCGGGATTGCGGCGCGCAAGCTCTGTGATGAAGCCGCCCTTGCCGCAGCCGATCTCGGCGCATAACACCGTTCGGCCGTCCGCAAGCGAACGCCACTTTCCTTTGTATTCCGTCGGATTTGTCACATGGATGTCGGCGCAGGCAAGCATCCGCTTTTCGCCGTTTTTCTTTTTTCGCATTCGCATAAAGAGTCTGTTCCTTTCGGTGATTCGATGATCGCTTCAAAATTTTTTTGATGTATACTTTGCTTTCGTAACGGGCATACTGACAATAAAATGAGAATCAAAAAGCTCATTTTATCCTATCAACACAAAATCCGTTAAAGGAGAGTCATCAATGCTTGACAGAATTGCTTTGATATTGACCATTATCGGTGCGCTCAACTGGGGCAGCATCGGTCTTTTTCAGTTTGACTGCGTAGCATGGCTGTTCGGCGGTCAAGCCGGAATCGTCAGCCGCATCATCTATGTGCTTGTGGGACTTGCCGGTCTTTGGTGCATTTCGCTTCTGTTCCGCGAACGGAACATCATCACCGACGGCGAAGACCGCCTGTAAGGGCAGCTTAGTGCTTCCCTTTGCTGGAAGTGCTTTTCCCGGCATAACCGTTTTTCTCTCGGGCGGTGCGTTTTGCACCGTCCTTTTTTGGTGCTTTGGCACCGAAACCGGCTTTTTTGCCCTGCGTTCCTTGTTTTCCCGGCTTTGCAAACGGTGCGCTGCCGGATTTGCTGCCGCTTCTGTCGTTTTTCCCGTTTCTGTCGGTTTTCCCGCTCTTGCCCTTGCGGCCATACGTTTTTGCACCGCCCGACTTGACGCTTGCGCCCTTATCCCGCGCTTCCGGCCGATGACCGAGCAGCTGCCATGCGTCCTCCCGACCCGAAAGCAGGATGGCCTTGCGGACAAGCTCGGCATTTTCCGGGCGTGTGGATTGCAGCAGCGCACGCTGCATCCGTTTTTCCTCATAGTCGCGCGTCACCTTGACCGGCTGCATGGTAAACGGGTCAAGACCGGTATAATACATGGTGGTCGCCGCCGTTCCGGGCGTCGGATAGAAATCCTGCACCTGTTCGGGGCGAATCTTGTGCTTCTTTAAGTACAACGCCAAATCGATGGCATCGTCAAGCGTGCTTCCCGGATGGGAGGACATGAGATACGGCACGATATACTGCTCAAGTCCGGCACGCTTGCAGGCGGCAAAATATTTATCGCAGAAACGCTCGTAAACCGAAATTTCCGGTTTTCCCATATAACGAAGCACGTTGTTGGAAATATGCTCCGGCGCGGTCTTAAGCTGGCCGCTGACGTGCTTTTTCGCCAAAATATCGATGAAGGTCTCGTCCTTGTCGTACACGGCATAGTCGAACCGCACGCCGCTGCGCACGAACACCTTTTTGATTTTCGGCACAGCCGCCACCTTTTCGAGAAGCTCAACGTATTCGCTTTGATCGCAGATGAGATTCTTGCAAGGCGTCGGCGCAAGGCACCGGCGGTTCTTGCAAACGCCCTTTTTGCCCTCTCGCACAGCTTCGCACGGCCCATACCGGAAGTTCGCCGTCGGGCCACCCACGTCGTGGATATAGCCCTTGAAGCCGGGCAAAGACGTTAAAATTTTCGCTTCCTCGACCACCGATTCGATGCTGCGGGACACGACGTTGCGTCCTTGGTGGAAGGCAATCGAGCAGAACGCACAGCCGCCGAAACAGCCGCGGTTATGCGTGATGGAAAACTGCACTTCGCTCAAAGCCGCAATGCCGCCGACCTTGTCATAGCTCGGATGCCACGCACGCGTATACGGCAGTGCATACACCTTGTCCATATCCTCGCGCGTCAACAGCGGCGGAGGCGGATTCTGCACAATCTTCTTGTTGTCGTAGTATTCCACAATGGCTTTGCCGTCCACGGGACTTTGGTTGTTATACTGGATTTTGAAGGCTTTGGCGTACTTTTCCTTATCGGTCTTCAGCTCGTCGTATTTATAGGTATCGATAAACTCAAATTCCGGCTTATAGTCCGGCTCGGCGGCAAAGACCCTGCCGCGGATGCCGCGGATTTTCTTGACCGGCACGCCCTTATCGAGCATTTTGGCGACCGCCGTCGTGTTGTATTCGCCCATGCCGTAAAGCAGAATATCCGCGCCGGAATCAATCAAAATGCTGCGGCGCACCTTGTCGTCCCAATAGTCGTAATGCGCAAACCGTCTAAGCGACGCCTCCACACCGCCGATGAGAATCGGCACATCGCCGTAGGCCTCGCGAATCCGGTTGCAATACACAATGACCGCGCGGTCGGGACGAAGCCCGATTTTGCATTCGGGCGAATAATAGTCCTCACTGCGGCGTTTTTTGGAGGCCGTATAGTGCGCCACCATGGAATCCATGTTGCCCGAACAGACCATAAAGCCGAGTCGGGGTCTTCCGAACACGCAAACGCCCTTGCCGCTGCCGTCCTTGTAGCGGTTTTTGTAATCGGGCTGGGCGATAATGCCAACCGTAAAGCCGGCATCCTCCAAAATGCGGCCGATGATCGCCGTGGCAAAGCTGGGATGATCGACATACGCATCGCCGGACACAAATACAAAATCGACCGCCGCGCCGTCGGGCAATTCTTCTTTGCTCATGGGAAGCGGCTTTGTGCCGAGTTTCGGTAAATACTTCAAAATGTCTCCTATGGCTTAATAGCCGGCAGCGCGCACATCCTTGATCATTTCGTCGATCTGCGCTTCAAAGCTGGAATCCTCTTTCATGCGGTCCTTGACCTTGTTGACCGAAGCAACCACCGTCGAATGGTCGCGGTTAAAGACCTTGCCGATGTTGGCAAAGGACATTTCGGTTAATTCACGTAACAGGTAGATGGCCACCTGCCGTGCCGTGGCAATGGCATCGGTCTTGCGCTTGCCGATGATATCCTCGGTCGGAATGCCGTATTTTTGGGACACGAAGGTTAAAATCCGTTCCGGCGTCACGGCAGACGCTTTGGCGTTTAAGATGTCCGCCACAGCGGTTTTGGCGTGTTCCATGCACACGTCGATTCCCTGAATAAAGGCCAGCGCACGCATTTTTTTGAGCGCACCTTCAATTTGACGGATGTTGTCCTTGATGTTTTCGCCGAGGTACATGAGCACGTCGTTCGGCACCTGCATTCCCAAGGATTCGGCCTTGCGCTTGAAGATGGCCACGCGAAGCTCCAAATCCGGCGGTTGGATATCGACGATAATGCCGTGTTCAAACCGTGAAAGCAAGCGTGCGGCAAGCGTCTTGATGTCCTTGGGCAGACGGTCGGAGGTGACGATAATCTGCTTGCCTGCTTCAAAGAGAGCTTCATAGGTGTGGAAAAATTCCTCTTGAATGGTTTCTTTTCCGGCGATAAACTGGATATCGTCGATGAGAAGCACATCGGCACTGCGGTATTTTTCGCGAAACAGAATCGGCGTCTTGTTGGACAGCGATTCGATCAGTTCATTGGTAAAATCCTCGCCCTTGGCGTAGATGATCTTGAATTCGGGATGGTTTTCGTTTAACAAATGCGTAATCGCATATAAAAGGTGCGTTTTTCCGAGTCCCGGCGAACCGTATAAATAAAGCGGATTTGCCACCACGGCCGGCTGGTTGGCGACCGACCATGCCATTTTGTAGGCAAGGTCGTTGGAGCGGCCGACCACGAAGTTTTCAAAGGTGTATTCCGGCGAATATTCCGGCAAAAGCGACGACGAAACCATAATGCCCGACGGGTCTTTTCCGGGTCTTGCGGCCGACGGCGATGCTGTGTCCGAGACCGCGTCCAGCTGTTCGGTAATCTCCTGCAATTGTTCGGAGCGCATCCGGCTTTGCAGAGCCGCAAGCTGGCTTTCAAACGAACCGTGCTCGGTGGATACAATCACCGGCTTCACCCGGAAGCCGAGCACCTTTTCAAGCTCTTCCGAAAGGATATCGGCATATTTCGACTGGATAATCTGCATTTTCAAATCGTTGTCCGTGCGGAAAAAAGCCGCCTCCGGCGTCAGTTTTTCCATGGACATGGTGTCAAACCACAGATTGACCGTCATCGGCGATAAATTGTGATTTTCGCCGAGTCCCGCAAGCACAAGCTTCCAAATATCTTTTTCGTTCATTTGCCGATCCCTTTCCATGATTTTGGCTTTTTCCGGACATTCGTTGGTGTTCCGGCGCATTTCGTACTTTTTATTGTAACAGATTTTTGCGTATAAGTCAAGAAAAATAAACGCATCCGGGAAAATAAGCCAAAAAACCGTTGACAGCCGCAAAACAGAATGCTATAATTAAGAAGAAGAAAAGCCGCTCGGAACGACTTTATTCTATAAAAATATAAGGAGGAATTCTTGTGTTGAAGAAAGTATTCACAGCCGTGCTATGCGCCTTGCTGTTACTTGGTACAGCCGCGTTTGCAGCCGAGCTCAAGGCAGGCGATGTCGCCTATGTCGTATACGGCGGCAGCGTCAATGTTACCAAAAAAGCCACCTATTCCGGTGCCATCAGCACGATCGGCAAAGGAACCAGAGTAACGGTTTTGGAGGCATATGTAGTCGGTGAGGACAACCGAAAGTTTCATAAAATTGAGCTTTCGGACGGCACGGTCGGCTATGTCCTTGCTTATACCACGGCACGGGAAACAACACCGATTTTGGATGCCGGCGAAGAGGTTGAAAAGGAGCTAAACAAGCAATGGGCGTCCTCCGATTCGGATAAGTATCAGCACGCCATCGAAATGACCTTCCTGTCCGATTACATTTACGGCGGAAGCAAAACGACCGAAGGCACCGAACGGAATTTCTATGCCAAAGTGCCGACCGAATGGGTCAGACACGACCGTCCCGCTTCCCTGCCGCTTGTGGGTATGGCGATTGTGCATATCGGCGATGCGGGAAAAATCGGCTCGGTGAAAGCCTCGTTCTATCCCGGAGATCCGCCCATAAACTATCATATCCGCAGACTGGATGAGCTTCGCGCCATCGGATATGAGCCGCTGTTTTCGGAACGGACCAGAACCGATGCATTCGCAAACACGGCATTTTATGTGACAACAACCAACGAAATGGAAGTTGTCGCCTATAACGAGAAATGGGTCGCCGTATGGAGCGAAGGCGGTGTGGACGAAACGCGCGGCTCGATCAGACAGTGCGGCGAAAAGGATGGCACGGCGTTCACAAGCTGGAAGCCGGGCGTATATTTCCTTCCGCGGAAGAATTGCTATATTTTGGATATCAACAACCAGGTAGCAACAGCTCCGAAAATTGAAGCGGTCGGCAAGGCAACCGGTCTTTTAATGGTGAAAACCACACCCGACAATACGGATTATGTAAAATCGGGTGTTATCAAAATCAACCAATCCCTGCAGATCGTCAATGCCGCGCCGGAGAACGGACATTATCAGATCTACTATAAAAAAGGTCTGTATTATGTTGAAACAAAGTACGTGAATATGCAGCTTGCAAACACCGCCAAACCGACCACCCAGTACAAAGCCATCGCAGCCGTCGACTGTGATATTTCCGACGGTTCTTCGGTTGTCGGCGCGGTGAAAAAAGGCGCGGCCATCGATGTTATCGCGATGAACTATGACGGCGTCAATTCCAAAATTTGGTTCAACTCAAAGGAATGCTCTATTCCGACAAGCAATCTTAACGAATTCACCAAAACGCTCTCCGCGGCAGACACAGCCGTGCTCGGCGCGCCGATCGGCGTTCTGTCGGTTGATACGCCTTGGGGCGAATGGGGCGAATTTACCTATTCGGCCGAAGGGCTTGCAAAGCTGAAAGCGTTCCGTTACGGCTATATCAACGTCGACGAGAATATGATGACGGAATACAGCAAATGGGTTCTCTCCAACAACGGTGATATCAACAAAATACATGACCGCGAATGGGTAAACGTCTACGGTATCGAAGAGTATTCGTTTGACCGCGACGCGGATATGTTAGCACTTCCCGACATTGATCCGGCCGATTACGACCCTTGGATCATAACAGGGAAAATTTACACGATTTTCTATGACGGCGAGATCCGCTATCTGGTTCACGAGGATGATAAGCACGATGTATTCACCTATTATCCCGGAAACGGCTTCAGCAAGCAATCCGTTTCAAAAACGCAGACCGTTTGCCTTGAAGGCCGCCGGTTTAACACGGTTGCCTATAACATCGACGACAACAACTACTTTAAGCTCAGAGATATTGCGGAAATCCTTGACGGAACCATTAAGACCTTTGATATCAAGTACGACGGCGCAACCAATTCGATTGATATGTTAAGCTTTTACGATTACACATCGGTCGGCGGCGAATTAACACCGGGCGACGGCGTCACAAGAACCGCTTATTCCTCCTCGGCGTTTTTAACCTTAGACGGTGTGCCGATCAAAGCAACCTGCTTTAATATTGAAAACAACAATTATTATAAGCTGCGCGATATCACAAATGCGTTAGATTGCCGCGTTGAGTGGGACGAAAAAACGCAGACCATTTGGGTCATTCCGGCAAGAACCGCCTTTGATGATCCGGATGAAATCGTCGGTTAACCGAACACAAATCTGACGGCGCGTTTTGCGCGCTTCGTAAACAAAATCCGCAAAACAAAAAAGCTGTGTGAAAAATTCGCACAGCTTTTTGATTTTGATTTTACAGCAATTTTTCGAGCTTATCGGTCACACCGTCAAGCACGGTGACCGACGCCTTTTCGATCTCACCGGCATCGCATAACGACGCAAGTCTCGGATCGAACGGCATTTGGGCAAGCAACTCCAGTCCCTGCTCCTTCGCCGTTTCGGCGGTCTTGCTCTGACCGAAAATTTCAATGCGCTTGCCGCAGTCGGGACATACGACATAGCTCATGTTTTCCACAAGTCCCAAAATCGGGATATTCATCTTTTTCGCCATATTGACGGCCTTGCTGACCACAAGTGAAACAAGCTCTTGGGGACTTGTCACGATGACAATGCCGTCGAGCGGAATCGACTGGAACACGGTAAGCGGCACATCGCCCGTTCCCGGAGGCATATCCACGAACATAAAGTCCACATCCTCCCAAACAGTGTCCGTCCAAAACTGCTTGACCGCACCGGCAATGACCGGGCCGCGCCAAATGACCGGCGTGTCTTCGGTTTCAAGAAGCAGATTGGCCGACACGATCTTGGTGCCGCCGTGGGACACCATCGGCAACATCAAGCCGTCGTAGCCGGAAAGTCTGCCATGCAGGCCGAACGCCTTCGGAATGGAAGGGCCGGTGATATCCGCGTCCAAAATCGCCGTATGGAAGCCTTTGCGCGCCATCAACACGGCAAGCAAGGAGGTGACCATGGATTTGCCCACGCCGCCTTTGCCGCTGACAACACCGATGACTTTTTTCACCGAGCTGTTTTCGTTTAACGGTTCAAGCATACTCTCCGGCTTCTCGCGCGACGAACAGGCCGCCGAGCAAGTGCCGCAGTCATGCGTGCATTCTTCTGCCATTTTCTTCATCCTTTCAAAGAAACACCTTTCGGTGAGTTTTTTACTTTTCTAAAAAGAAACAAACATGTGCTTCTCTACAGAATCTTTTGCGCTTTCTCAATTTCGGTCACAATGCGACGCAGCACTTCCGGAAGACTGCTTTCTGCCTTTTTTTGCATATCGGAAAGCGGCGTTTGCATAAATTCGCGGCAAATATCCGCCGAAATCCGGCGAAGCTCTGCTTGCTCATACGGTTTTTGAAGCCAGTCAAAGACAGCCTCGCCTTCTTTTTGAAATACGCTGTCTATCAGCTCCACAGCATATTGTCGACAATAGTTGTTAAGAATATTCTCTTTCAGTGTTCTCTCAAAATCCGGATTAACGGGTGCTGTTTCCCGTAATTGTAAAAGCGTTTCGTAAACGGAGAAATCCTTTGTATGCCGTAAAAGCTCGGACAGCAGTGCTGTCAATCGCTGGTAAACGATTCGAATCTCTTCCGTTTCTGCCGGCATTCCGAAGCGGAAAAAGGCTTTTGCCAACAGGTAATTCAAGAAGCGGCCGCAAACGGTGCGCGCAATGTCGATGGTATCGCGGCGAATGAATTTGTCCTCTGTTTCGGCATTGATTGCCGCAAGTGAGTTCAAAACCTCGGATAATGACTCAATCTGCTGTTTGGCTTTTTTGACTGCCTTTTCGTAGTATTCCAAAACCGGTTTTTGTTGGCTGTCGCTCCCTATCACAAAATACACCGGCTTTGTAAAAATATCACTGTGAGTGAACCAATAATTATCGGTGGCAAAGCGTTCGTTCGGCTTGTTGACGGCGGTATAACCGCCCCATCCGGACAGCTTCAAAAACGGTAAAAAGCTCTGCCAGCACCGGTTCATCCGTTCGCCGAACACGCCGTATCTGCCGTAACTGTAACAAGCTGTCATTTGCTCAACGCTCTGCTCTAACGGATGCCATGCGTTTGTGCAAAGGTATTCCAAAACAAGCGGATCGCTGTGCGAAAGCTCCGGCCACAGAACCATCCCCCTGCACATCGGATCTTCCGCCGCAATTTTCAGTCGTTCCTCCGTCCGGTCATAATCTCCGCGCAACTCGCTTTCCGCCTCATAGGCATGAAACAGCCCGAATATCCACGGAAACCGATTGACAATGCCCCAATTCACAAAGCTCTGCTTCTCATCTCTTCCGTCCGATGTGTAATCCAACAGAATGGTACGCTCCGGATCCAACTCCGCAATAAATTCGCGAACCTCTTCGGGACGCCACCAACCGACAAAATCCCACGTAGCAAGCATTAAGAGCGAATGGGGATAGACCCGGCGCAGTGTTTCGGCAATTCGGCGATAGCACAGCTTTTTCAGCATGAAATTCCGGCGATCCTCTTCATACATCCGTCTTTCGCCAAGTCCGATTGTGTGAAAAAGAAACGTGTTGCCGTCATATACCTCCGCCATGGTTTTGGTAAGCTGCATATAAGCGTCCATGTTTTCACGAACACGGAAATCAAACACGCGCCCGGTGGCATATGTATTGTACTGCCTGTCCGCCTGCTCCAAAAAAACAGGTTTTCTTGAAAGGAGAAACTCCTTTGGTGTTCGCGAATACCAATGCGTCATTGTCCCGGTATCCGTCATCGACATCAAATCGTTGCGTTCGGCATATTCCATGATTTTTTTTCTTAACGTGCCGCGATACCTTAAACTCCAAAAATCCGAACGGTCATCATACCCTTTTTCATCCGTAATCACCCGATACGTTTCGGGATAGGGCACCTCGTCCGGAAAAGTCTTCTGCCAAACATCATCCATGCCAATGCGGAGCATGAATAAATTCAGCCTTTTCTTCATGAGAAAATCGATTTCCGTTTGCCAGTCCCGCAGCGACCAATGCTCCGCCTGAAACCGTTTTAAGCCCCGGTGTGCAAAATAACGTATGCCTCGATAGGAAAAGCGGGGAGATTCGCAATCATCCACGCCTTCAAGCACGATTTCTCCGCTGTTCGGTATCACGTCGCCATCCCAGAAATAACGGCATCCCATATACTTTTCATAATAGCCGTACACAGCATAGATAGTAGAACGTGCCCGACCGCCTGCCAATATCAGAACCCTTCGCGTGCCTTTTCGGTAAGTCTTGCACCGGTAGTCGTCCGTACCGTATCGTATTCCCAAATCCGGCACATTCCGGTCAAGCATTTCGTTTAACAGAAAATCATTCACCGCGTCCGAGCCAATGATAACCAGATCGCTTTTTCCGTCATCCTCTTCCGAAGCGTTGATTTCGTTTCCTGTGGTAAGGCGGTACATTTTTTTGAAAGCATCCGCCGCCGTTTCATAGGCCGTACCGCACTTTTTCGGGCAAAGCATGATAATCGACATTTGCAATTCACTCCTTTTGTATAGCTGCATAGTTTGTATAGCTGCATAAACAGTATACCTCTTTAAGGCATGAATTACCATCGAATTTTTCTTTCAAAACATACAAATTTCGAAACAACGCTTGACACGGAAGCAAAAATGTTATATCCTGTTAACGGTGATAAAAATGTTTTTCGATAACCCGAACAATGAGATCCGCATTCTCAGCGTATTCCGCGTTCAACGAGATGAATCACACGCGCTGTCCCCGGATAGACCATTTCACTCACTTTCTTTGCGGCGGCACGGCTATGCGGATTTTACCGCAGGAAACCGTGTACGCCGTGTCTCGCCAGGCGATGTTCTCTATCTTCCGGCACATTTTTCCTTTCGGATCGATGCCGGACAAGAAGACCTTTTTGTCGTTCACTTTGATTTGTTAAACGGCTCCTTTAACGATATGGAAGTGTTCTCCGCTTCCGACAGCCGAATGATCCTGCACGGCTTTGAACGTATGTATGATGAATGGCACACAAAAAAGCCGAGCAGTCACTATCTCTGCCAAGCAGAGCTCTGCAAGCTCCTTGCCTGCATTCTCTCATACAAGCAAACCGAGATAAACGATTTTTCGGAAAACAACTTTGCCGAAACAATCGAGTACATACATATGCATTTTGCCGACAAAGACCTGAAAGTCGAAACTCTCGCCAAAATTGCCGGCATGAGCGATACATACTACCGGAAGCTGTTTGCGCAAAAGCACCGAACAACGCCGTTGAAATATATTCATTCTCTCCGGCTTGCTTTGGCAAAGGAGCTGTTAACCTCAGGCTATTACACTGTCACGGAAACAGCGGACAAATGCGGCTTCGACTCACAGAATTACTTTTCCGCGGTCATAAAAAGGGCGTTCGGGAAAACTCCGTCGGAGCTCAAAACGCTTCAGACTCCGCACAAAACCGTTTGACGGAGAAAAACCGCCGCAAACCTTGCGGCGGTTTTTTGTATCATTTCTTACGATTATTCCTCTTCGGGAAGCTCGCCGCAGCAAGAACCGTCGCACAGCTCTTCGTCGCCGTCTTCGTAATCGTCATAATCGTCTTCGTCGAAATCACCGTAGATTTCGCGTTCGACTTCGCCGAGATCCTCATCCAGCTCATCGGCATAATCATATAACGTTTCCACATCTTCGTCAAGACCGGCAATTTCGTCTGCCATATCGTCGAGAATATCGACGATGGCGGCAATCAACTTGCCTTCCTTGGAATGGGTGTCATACTCCATGCCTTCCATAAGGCCTTTGAGATGGGATACTTTTTCCTTGATTTCCATAATAAAGCTCCTTTCACCGCAGATTTCTGCGATTTTAACGGATGTTTAGGCTCTTTCGAGATATTCGCCGGTACGGGTGTCGATCTTGAGCACGTCGCCGATATCGATAAAGAGCGGAACCTTGATGGAAGCACCGGTTTCGAGAGTTGCGGGCTTGGAAGCACCGGTAGCGGTGTCGCCCTTGAAGCCGGGTTCGGTCTCGGTCACTTTGAGTTCCACGAACATCGGCGGTTCAACGCCGAACACATTGCCCTTGTAGGACATGATCTTGCACATCATTTCCTCTTTGACAAAACGGAAGTTGTCGCCGAGCTTGGATTTGTCGATCGGAAGCTGTTCGTAGGAATCCATATCCATGAAGTAGTAAAGCTCGCCGTCGTTGTAGAGATACTGCATTTCTTTTCTTTCAACGAGAGCAACCGGATATTTGTCGGTCGGGTTAAAGGTCTTTTCAACCACTGCACCGGAAATGACGTTGCGCAGCTTCGTTCTTACGAAAGCCGCACCTTTGCCGGGCTTTACGTGCTGAAATTCGATGATCTGCATAACACTGCCGTCCATATCGAACGTAATGCCGTTTCTGAATTCGCCTGCTGTAACCATGAGTTAGATCCTCCATAAATTAAATACGCAAAAATTTACAAATGTATTATACCACAAAGAAAGCCGTAATGCAATAGTTTTTTTGAATTTTTCCAGGCTTAGGCGTTATTTTTCGCACGTTTACGCCTGCAGCCGCTCATATGCGCGTTTCATGGCAAGCGCATCCTCCGCTTGTGTGCCGTCCGATTCGCAAATAATGGTCGGCTTCACGCCGAGCGACACGATCGCCTCCATAAGCGGCTCAAATTCCGGACCGAAAACCGTGTCTTCAAAGGTCAGATGCCGCTTTTCGCCGCCTGTCGTATACTCGATTTTCGAAAAATGGCAATGCAGCTGTTCGGCGGCTTCGGGCGCTTTTTCGGCCGCAATGCGGTCAAACACACGCTTATAGTCGTCAGCCGTGTTGAAAACGCCGCCTCTTTCACGTGCGTTCATATGGCCGAAATCCACCACCGGAACGACGGTTTCATCCACCTTGCAGAGCGTGAGCACCTCATCGAGCGTGCCGAGCTGCCCGACCTTGCCCATGGTTTCGATGCCGAGCTTAAAGCCGTACAAACCGGCCTTCTGCAATTCTTCGAGCGCGTGTCTCAACGCGTCGGCGGCATATTCGGTGGCAAGCGCCCGGTCGAGCTTCGCGCAAGACCCGGCGTGGATGACCATGGTTTCGCCGCCCATGAGCTTCAACGCCTTGGCACTGTCGAGAATGTAGCGCGCGCTGCCGATGCGTTTGGCCTCCTCCACCGAGGAAAGCGAGATGAAATACGGCGCGTGGATCGACAGGGCGATGCCGGCACTTTTAGCCGCTTCGCCGAGTTTTTCGAAGGTTTCGTCGGACGCATTCACGCCGCGGCCGGCCTCGTATTCATAGGCATCAAGACCAAACGCTTTGACCCATGCGGGTGCCTGCAGCGTGCTTTTTTTGCCGTCCTTATAAAAGCTGTCGGCGTTGCCGCCGGGACCGAATTTGGGAAAATCGGACATTGTCGTTCTCCTTTTTTGTCAGTTGTCGGATGATCGTGCGTTGTCGGACGCTTCCGGCACGGAAAAATGCTTCATGCGCTGTTTGCCGATGCGGACAAACGGCTTTTCAAAAAAGCGTTTGAACTTGAAAAAGGCGGTCTGCACGTCCTTGATCGAGCGCACGAGAATGCATTTGATACCGAGATTTGATGCGGCAAGCACATCGGTAAAGATCTGATCGCCGACCGCAAGGCAGTCGTTTGTGTCAATGCCCTGTGCCTTCAAAAGCGTCCGTATCTTTTTGGTTAACGGCTTCCCTGCCTCGAAAACATACGGAAAGCCGAGAGATGCCGCATAGAGCGTCACGCGGTCGGGCTTGTTGTTGGACACGAAAACGACACGAATGCCGTTTTCGGCAAGAAGCGCAAACCACTTTCGGTTTTCAGCGGTCGGCTCGGGCGCATCATACGGCACAAGCGTGTTATCGATATCCAATAACAGACACTTCACCTGCTCTTTTTTGAGTAAGGCAAGCGGAATATCGTACACCGTATCGAAATAATAATCCGGTACAAGCATGGGTTACCTCTCGTCAACATAGATACCAAAAGCCGAAGAATGCGGACATTCTTCGGCTGAACGGTTTGCTTTACAACGCTTATTCAGCGTCTGCGGCTTCTTCGGCGGCTTCTTCCTCCGGTGCATTCTCGGCTTCGAGAAGTGCGCGGATGGAAAGGCTGACCTTCTTGGCATCGTAGTCGATGGCGGTGATCTTCGCCTTGACAACTTCGCCGACGGAAAGCTCGTCAGCCGGCTTTGCGATCTTGTGATCAGCAATCTGCGAAATGTGGATAAGACCGTCGATACCCGGAATCACTTCGGCAAAAGCACCGAACGGCGTGAGGCTGACGATCTTCACATCGACAACATCGCCTTCGTTGTACTTTTCGGAGAGAATGGTCCACGGATTTTCGGCATCCAGCTTGTGGCCGAGAGAAATGCGCTTCTTTTCCGGGTCAAGAGCCTTGATATAAACGTCAATTTCTTCGCCGACCTTGACGACTTCGCTCGGATTCTTGATGCGCTTCCAGGACAGCTCGGTAATATGTACCATGCCGTCAACCGGACCGAGGTCTACGAATGCGCCGTAGCTGGTGATGGATTTCACCTTGCCGGTGAAGGTCTGGCCGACTTCGGCAGTTTCCCAGAATTTGGCTTCGGCAGCCTTCTTCTTTTCGGTAGCAACGGCTCTGACGGAACCGACTGCGCGCTTCTTGCGGGCATCCGTGCCGATAACCTTGAATTCGAGGGTCTGACCGGCAAACGGTGCGAGATCCTTTTCATCATACGGCTCTTCGCGGCGCGGAAGCGTGGTCTGCGAAATCGGAATAAAGACGCGGCCGAAGGGGCTGATCATAACAAGGCCGCCCTTGGTCAGTTCGATGACCTTACCGGTGAGAACGGTGCCGTTCTGCTCAGCTTCAACAAGAGCATCCCAGTTCTTGTCCGCATCGATGCGCTTTTTGGAAAGAAGGATCGTGCCTTCAGCGTCGTTGGGCTTTACAACGACAACGTCGATTTCGTCGCCGACCTTGACAAGGTCTTCGGTCTTGGCGGTCGGGTCGTCCGTAAGCTCGGACAACGGAATCATACCGGTATATTTGATACCGAGGTCTACATGAACCTCAGTCGGTGTAACGCTCGTTACAGTGCCCTTGACTCTTTCTCCTGTTCTGAGAGTTTTGAATGACGCATCGAGCATTTCTTCAAAGCTCATGCCGTCGTTGATCATGGATGTGTCCATCGTTGTTTTTCATCAGTCCGACAGATGTTTTAATATTCCGTCGATTCTGACTTTTACCTCCTCTATAATATCATCAGGTGTGGAAGCACCTGCTGTAATCCCTACGGTAAACGTTTGATGACCGTTTCCGGCGTCACCGGCAAGTAATCGGAAATCCTCCTCCGGCACGTCCGCCGCTTTTTCAAACAGATAGACGTTCTTGCAAAACTGCCGTGCAATTTCGTACAGCTTTCGCGTATTGGAGCTTTTGGCTCCGCCGATCACGCACATGACATTCGCGCGCGACGCCATTTGTTTCACTTCATTCTGACGATTTTCCGTAACACTACATATTGTATCAAAAATTCTTGCACTTGTATAGTCTTTTTTCAGAACTTTCTGACAATTTACATATTTTTCATGATTTCCGGTAGTTTGCGACACCAATATCGGCGATTTTTCACCGATATGACATTCTTTCCTCATAAATGCCGCGCATTCCGCTTCATCCGAGCAAACCACCGCTTTTCCGTGCGCATAGCTTTCGATGCCGGCGACCTCGGGATGGTTCTTATCGCCGACAATCACGACCGGCGAACCATCACGCGTGTTTTCCTCCACGATTTTGTGAATGCGCCGTACAAACGGGCAGGTCGCGTCCACCACCTCAAAGCCGTCTGCCGCAAGGCGTTCGGAAAGCTGCTTTGTTACACCGTGTGTGCGGATAACAAGCACAATTTCGGCTTTTTGCGGCAAAAGCGCATCGATTTCCGCTTCGCTTTCCAAGCAAAAAATGCCGTCTTTTTTTAAGCGTTCGATATAAATGCCGTTGTGAATGAGTTCTCCGATGACATAGATGCGCTTCGCGGTCTTGTGCCGCAGGTCATACACCATTTCAACGGCTCTGCGCACGCCGAAGCAAAAGCCGCAGGACTCTGCAACCTCGATTGTGTAGTTCATTTGCCGCTCTCACTGTCCTTTTTCACGGGATACGCGCTTTCGTCAAGCGCACGGATGCGGTCAAAGACAAAGTCGCTGATACGCTGGTATTCCTCGGGACTTTTGGCACCGGCAGCATATTCTTCAAAGGCGATCGGCTTGCCGATGTGTACGTGTACCCGGCGGAACAGGCGCACCTTGTAATCCTTGGTATAGATGGCAATCGGAACAACCGGAGCCTCGGTGCGGTAAACCATCATGCCGACGCCGCTTTTGATGTCTTTGGTCTGCGGAACTTCGCCGCGCATCCGTTTTCCCTGCGGAAAAATGCCGAGCGGCTCGTCATGCTTCAAATGCGTGAGCGCCGTTTTGATGGCACCGATATCGGCCGCATCGCGGTCAACCGGGAACGCGCCGAGTGCGCGTAACAGCTTCCCCAAAACCGGAATGCGGAATAACTGCACCTTGGCCATGAAATGCACCGGCCGCTTGACGGCGATAGCGACAAGCACCGGATCCCAGTTGGAAATATGGTTGGCGCAGACAAAGCACGCACCGCTTTTGGGCATATGCTCCGCGCCGGTGATATCGGCGAGAAACAGAAAGCGCAAAATGCCGGACAAAAAGCCGACGGCAAAGCGGTACAAGCGCATGGGGTTTGGTTTATAGGGCTTGACGGCCGGATGCGGCAAGCCGGATGCGGAAACGCCGGTTTTCGGCGTGTTTCCGGTTTCATTCGGTTTTTCCAAGTTTTCCATAAATGATCTCCAATGCTTTTTCGACGGTTTGTTCGGCGTCGAGGTCGCTGTTATCGAATAAAACGGCGTCTTTCGCCGGCACACAGGGCGCGGCGGCACGGGTGGAATCGTTTTTGTCGCGCTTGCGCATATCGCAAAGCACCTCGTCGAGCGTGACGCTCTGCCCTTTGGCGACAAGCTCCTTATAACGGCGTTCGGCGCGTTTGCGGTCATCGGCACTCAAAAAGATCTTGACCGACGCGTGCGGCAGAACCACCGTGCCGATATCCCGGCCATCCATGATGACGTTTTCTTTTTCGGCAAACGCACGCTGGCGGTCGAGAAGAAACGCACGAACGGGCGGCAAGGCACTGACGGCAGACGCATACAGGGACATTTCCGGCGTGCGGATGGCCTCCGAAACGTCTTCGCCGTTCAAGAAAACGTGTTGAGCACCGTCCAGCCATTTGAGCGTGATATCGATTTCGGGAAAATGCGCTTCCAGCGTCGCTGCGTCGTGCGGATCAATGCTGTTTCGTTTGGCAAACAGACCGACCGTGCGGTACATGGCACCGGTATCGATATACAGATAGCCGAGTTTTTTGGAAAGTGCTTTGGCAAGTGTGGATTTTCCGGAGCCGGACGGTCCGTCAAGGGCAATCGAAATCATGGTTTTTCCTCCAAAAGGATGGGTTTTGCGGCATTCACGGCGGCAAGATAGGCCGTCGAAAAGGCAATTTGCAGATTGAAGCCGCCGGTATAGGCGTCCACATCCATCACTTCACCGGCAAAATACAAGCCCGGCACAAGCTTGGATTCCATGGTGGACGGGTTAATCTGCTTGACGCTCACGCCGCCGCCTGTAACGATGGCTTCCGCAATCGGGCGCATGGCCGTGATATGGAGCGAAAAGCGTTTGAAGGTCTCTGCAAGCCGCCGGCGGTCGCTTTTGGTGAGCGAACCGGGTTTTGCGTCCGGCGAAAGGCCGCAAAGCCTGCAAAACGGCTCGGTCATGCTTTTGGGAAGCATGGTACAAAGGATATTGGAAAGATTTTTTGCGTGTTCGGTTTCAAAGAGCGAAACGAGCTTTGCGTCGATCTGTGAAAGCTCGAGAGCCGGTTTCAAATCGATATCGGCGCGGTACTTATGCGCTTCAAACGGCCGCATATGCGCCGAAGCGGACAGCACGAGCGGTCCGGAAATGCCGAAATGCGTAAACAGCATTTCGCCGAGCTTGGAATAGACCGGTTTTTTCCGTTCGGTATCGACCACGGAAAGGGTGACATTTTTGAGCGACAGCCCGGAAAGACCCGAGCAGAGTGCCTGTTCCTCGCATTCGAGCGGCACGAGCGACGGCACGCACGGCATAACGGTGTGGCCGAGGCTTTCGGCAAAGACAAATCCGTCGCCGGTCGAGCCGGTCTGCGGATAGGAGCGGCCGCCGGTGCAGATGACCGTGCGGTCGAAGGCATACGTTTCGCCGCGTTCATCGGTTAAGCGAAAGGCTTCGCCGTTTTTTTCGATTGCATCGATTTTCCGGTTGATCACGTGCACACCGGTGCGTTTGAGTTCGCTTTTGAGCGCGCGCAGCACATCGAGAGCCTTATCGGAAGCCGGAAAAACGCGGCCGCCGCGTTCGGTCTTAAGCGGCACGCCCAAGGCTTCAAAATAGGCCATGACCTTTTCGGGCGGAAAGGCGCGAAAGGCGGCATACAGGAATTTCGGGTTGCTTATCACGCTTGCGGTGAACTCATTCATGGTGCAGGCGTTGGTGACATTGCAGCGGCCTTTGCCGGTGATGAGCAGTTTTTTGCCGAGATAGGCGTTGTCAAAATACCGTTCGCTGTCGAGGACGCGTTCGGAGCGGTTCTTTTCGAACAAGGTGACCTGTGCGCCGTTTTGTGCGGCAAGGCAGGCGCACACAAGCCCGGCGGCTCCTCCGCCGACCACAGCAACGCACGGTGTGTTCATTTGGGTTTCGTTCATGGAATTCATGGGATTCATGGGATTATTTACTGATGGGAGCTTCGTACACGTCGTACTCATCCCAGATTTTTTCAAGCTCGTTGAAGGTTTTTTCGATGGTCAGGCGTTTTTTGCGGCCGATGGCAACGATGAGCGCATTGATGATGCTGAGCGGTGCGACAAGCGAATCGACAAAGGAGGCCATATCGCTTTTTGCAAACAGCTTGATATCCGCAAACGTGGTGATGGGAGCGATATCGCTGTCGGTGAGGGCGATAACGGTTGCACCGCGGCGTTTGGCGAACTCGGCGGCGGTTTTGGTGCGTTTGGAATAGCGCGGATAGGAGATGGCAATCAGCACATCGTCGGCACCGATGCGGAAGATTTCCTCGAACATATCGATGGTGGTATTGGTGCTGACAAGGTGGACGTTATCGAAAATATAGCGGAAATAGTGATTGATGAAATCGGCGAGCATATTGGAGGAGCGTTTGCCGATGATATAGATGTTTTTTGCCCGGCAGATGGTCTCGACCGCGCTTTCGAAGGACGTTTCGTCCATATTTGCAAGCGACGCTTTGAGGTTGCCGATGTCGGCGCTGACCACGGAGGAAGCGATGTTGCGTTCCCCGATGAGGTTATCGGCGACATCGATGCGCTGGACGGCGGTCAGCTTCGAGCGAAGGCTCTTCTGCAATTCGCTCTGGAACTCCGAATAACCGGCAAAGCCAAGCTCGATGGCAAAGCGCACGACGGTCGATTCGGAAATGCCCACCTCTGCGCCCAGCTTGGTGGCCGTCATATAGGCCGCTTTTTCGCTGTGCTCCAAAATATAGGCGGCAATCCGCTTATGGCTCTTTGACATTCCGTCAAAGGCGTTTTTGATCTGTTCAAACAAATCTGTCTGCATAATTCGCTCCGGAATTTTTATTTTTTTTACGCTTTTCTTTCGAGAAAAGCTTGGCAAAAGAACTTGAATTATTTGTGGAAGCTTTTTTCGGTGGTGTAAGATTTTTTGCGCTTTTCTTTCGAGAAAAGCTTAGCAAAAGAACTTGAATATTTGCGGAAGTTTTTGCGGTGGCGCAAGGGTTTTGCGCTTTTCTTTCGAGAAAAGCTTAGCAAAAGAACTTGAATCATTTGCGGAAGCTTTTTCGGTGGTGCAAGGATTTTTACGCTTTTCTTTCGAGAAAAGCTTAGCAAAAGAACTTGAATTATTTGTGGAAGTTTTTGCGGTGGTGCAAGGGTTTTTACGCTTTTCTTTCGGAGAAAAGCTTGGCAAAAGAACTTGAATCATTTGCGGAATGTTTTGCAACGGCGCAACACTCCGCAAAGGCCTTATTTCACCCTTCGAGACTCCCGTCTCCCCTAATTTTCAATTTTCAATTCTCAATTTTCAATTGATTCTATTATGTCACAAAAAAGCCTTGTTTGTCAAGGCTTTTTCTGTGAAATCCGCAAAAACTTGCGAAAGCTCTAACAATCGAGATGTTCGCCGACGTAAAGCCCCATCGCGCCTGCCTGCGAAAGGCCGCGCGTCACACCGCTTCCGTCACCGATGGCATAAATGCCGTCGCCGATTTCGAAATGTTCGCCGACGAATTTCGGGCGCACGGAATAATATTTGGCTTCAACGCCGTAGAGGAGCGTATCGTAATTGGAGGTGCCGGGTGCGATGTTGTTGATGGCATACATGGTTTCGATGATGTTGTCGAGCTGGCGTTTGGGAATGCAAAGCGACAGATCACCCGGCACGGCCTTCAAGGTCGGACGCACGGTGGATTGACCGATGCGGTGATCGTTGGTGCGTTTGCCCTCGAGCAGATCGCCGAAACGTTGAACGAGAACACCGCCGCCGCTGACCATGTTGCTTAAGTGCGCAACGTGCTTGGCATAGGCAATCGGTTCTTCAAAAGGCTGGGTGAAGTTGACGGTGGAAAGCAGCGCAAAGTTGGTATTCTGCGTCTTTTTGGCTTCATCGTTGTTGGCATGGCCGTTGACCGTCATAATGCCGTCGGAATTTTCCATAACCACCTCACCGCCGTCGTTGAAGCAGAACATACGGCAGATATCGCCGTACTTTTTGGTGCGGTACAGAATTTTCGGCTCATAAATCACTTTGGAGATATGCCGCCACACAAGGCGCGGAAGCTCGACGCGCACGCCGATATCCACTTGGTTATTGGCGACCGGAATGCCTTTTTTGTGGCACAGCTCGCCGAACCAGCCCGAACCGACACGTCCGACCGCGATGACAAGCTTTTTGTAGGAATACTCGTCCTTATCCGAATGCACAACGCGTTTGACTTCATCGATATCGGTGACATCCTCATTGGTGAAGATATCCACCTTGGTGGCAAGGTCGGCAATTAAGCGCGACATGGTCTTGAAGTTGCCGTCGGTGCCGAGGTGTTTTACACGCGCTTGGAGAAGGCGAAGGTCGTATTTGAGACATTCGAGCTTGATCTCATCGCTCGGCATATAGATGTTTTCATGCGCACCGTAGGAAACCAGAATGCGGTCAAGCTTTTCGATGTAATCGATGGTCGTTTCCGGCCCCAAATAATTCGGCAGCCAGCCGCCGTACTCGGTGGAAATGATGAATTTGCCGTCGGAGTACGCACCGCAGCCGCCAAGACCCTGCATGATGCCGCAGCTCTTGCAGGACACGCATTTATCGGCTTTTTTGGCGATGATCGGGCAGGTACGCTTATCGATGGGGCTGCCGCGGTCGATGATGCAGATTTTTGTATCCGGATTTTTTTCATAGGCACTGTAAGCGGTCATGAGGCCGCCGATGCCGCCGCCGATGATGACGATATCATAGTTTTTCATAGCTGGTCTCCTTTGGGTATTGGGTAATGCCGGAGCGTGTCCGGCAGACACAAATAAGCGGTGCGGAACACGCCGCACCGGCTTTCATTGTTTTTGTTGGACTGCAGTCACGCAGCATATTTTACGTGTCCGACCGTGCCGAACGAGGTAAACGGGAACACGCGCCAAAGCACTTTTCCTAAGATTTTGCGTGTATCGATATCGCCGACAAAGCGGCTGTCAAGGGAATTGGCGCGATTATCGCCGCAGACAAACACATGGCCTTCGGCGACGGTGTGCGAAACAAGGTGACCGACCGCATTGGTATACAGAGCCTCGTTCGGCTGCCGAAGCGGATATTTTTTGCGGTTTTCCACTTCGACATATGCACGCATGGACCCCATCCGGATGCCGTTCGGCTGAGCCGAGGTCGCGTTGTACACATCAAAAATATACGTACCGTCGCTCGTTTCCCGCGGGATACCGATGTTGTCGCCGGTATCGTAGGCCGGGAAATTGACATACGTTTCTTCCAACACAAAAACCTTTCCGTTGACATCGATGATTTGGATCGTCCAGTTGTCATAATCCAAAATGACCGTTTCACCGGCTGTTGCAATCACGCGCTTGATGATCGGGCCGCGGAAGACCCTCTCTCCGTTCACGGTGGCATCGGGATCATGAATCACAACAATGTCGCCGCGCTCGGGCGTATAGCCGATGTCGCTGATGATGAGCCGATCCTTATCGGCTAATGTCCGATCCATGGAATGGCCATCCACCGTCACAAAGCGGAACAAAAAGGTAAAGATAAACACAACGGCAAAGAGTGCCTGACAAAAGGTCTGCACCCAATCAAAGATTTCCGCTCTCACGCGGTTTTTGCCGGTCGGCTTGATTTCTTCCGTTTCCGCCGCGTTTTTGCTTGTTATTTTCGGCTCCTTCGGACTCATTTTTTCCATATGCAGACATTCCTTTCCAAACCGCCGTATTCATTCCGGCTTTCAAACGACAAAAAGAGACCCGACACAGGGTCTCTTTTTATCAACCCCGATTTTTGGGGGCATAGCCGCACAAGAAACGCGCGGCGGAGAATCGTTTTTACGCTTGCGGTCTTGATTAGCCTTCGATGCGTTCCTTGACCTTCGCGCTCTTACCGACGCGGTCACGCAGATAGAAGAGCTTTGCGCGTCTGACCTTACCGGTGCGGATAACGTCCACCTTGACCACATTCGGAGAATGGATCGGGAAGGTTTTTTCCACGCCGACACCGTAGGAAATGCGTCTTACGGTGAAGGTCTCGCCGATGCCGCCGTTACGCTTGGCGATAACGGTGCCTTCAAACATCTGGATTCTCTCTCTGTTGCCTTCTTTGATGCGGTTGTGCACACGAACGGTGTCACCGACGTTGAAAGAAGGGATTTCGTTTTTAAGCTGCTCGCTTGCAAAAGCCTCGATGATGTTGTTCATTTTGGTTTTCCTCCTTAATTCTTAGACATTCATACGCAGCGTGCAGAGGAATGCCCGTTTCATTCGGCGCTATGTACCCATAACGCAACAGTTAGATTATAACACACTGTTTCCCGTTTTGCAAGAGCTATTTGCGGATTTGTATGAACAAACCGTAAATTCGCATCTTACATCTTAATTTCGTTCTGCATCGCCACCACAGCTTCGACGCAGTATTTCTTGCGAAGCTTGGGCTTTTCGATCTTGCCGGTCGGGTTGCGCGGAATGTCGTCGAAAATGATCTGTTTCGGACGCTTGTAACGCGCCATGCCCTTGCAGAATTCCTCGATTTCCTCTTTGGTGCAGGTCATGCCGTCCTTGATTTCGATGATGGCCGTGGCAATTTCGCCGAGACGCTTGTCCGGCGTGCCGATGACGGCCACGTCCTTGACCTTGTCGTAGGCGCGGATGAAGTTTTCGATTTCAACCGGATACAGGTTTTCGCCGCCGCTGATGATGACATCCTTTTTGCGGTCAACCAAATAGATAAAGCCGTCTTTGTCCATTTCCGCCATATCGCCGGTTAACAGCCAATCGCCGAATAAACACTTTTTGGTGGCTTCCGGGTCGCGGTAGTAGCACTTCATGACCGAAACGCCCTTGACGGCAAGCTCGCCGACCTTGCCGCGCTCGACCGGGTTGTGGTTCTCGTCCCAGATCTCGGCCTCCCAGCCCTTGCCGGGAATGCCGATGGCGCCGACCTTGTTCACGTTTTCAAGGCCGAGGTGGATACAGCCCGGACCGAGCGATTCGGTAAGGCCGTAGTTGGTATCGTACTTGTGGTTCGGGAAATGCTCGAGCCAACGCTTGATAAGGCTCGGCGGCACAGGCTGTGCACCGATGTGCATGAGCCGCCAACAGCTAAGGTCATAATCGGCCATGTTGACCGCGCCGCTGTCGATGGCATCCAAAATATCTTGCGCCCACGGCACGAGCAGCCAACAAATGGTCACGCGCTCCTCGGAAATGGTCTTTAAGATCCATTCCGGCTTCACGCCGCGCAATAACACCGCCTTGCCGCCGACAAGGAAGCTGCCGAACCAGTGCATTTTCGCGCCGGTGTGATACAGCGGCGGAATGCAGAGGAACACATCGTCCTTGGTCTGCCCGTGGTTGTTGTTTTCGGTGTAGCAGGAGGCAAGCAGCGACGCGTGCGTATGTAAAACCGCCTTGGGGAAGCCGGTCGTGCCGGACGAAAAGTAGATGGCCGCATCGTCCTCCGGCTCAATCTGAATGCGGACGTTGGCCGTCGGCATATCGGCAATGATATCCTCGTAAAACTCCGCATAGTCCGGGCATTCTTCTCTGCCGCCGGCAAAGATGAATTCCTTGATGCCGGAAAGCTTGTCCTTAATCTCATTGATACGTCCGATAAATGCCGGACCGAAGATGAGAACATCCGCTTCGGCAAGCTCCAAGCAGTATTTGATTTCGTCCGCACTGTAGCGGAAGTTCATCGGGCAGACCACCGCGCCCGTTTTGAGAATGCCGAAATAGATGGGCAGCCAGCCGATGCAGTTCATCATAAGAATTGCAACCTTCTTGCCCTTGGTCACACCTTCGGAAAGAAAGTGGTGCGCCAGCTTGTTGGCCGTGCCTTCAAACTCACGCCAGGTAAGCTCTCTGCGGTGGATCGGCTTGGGAAGGGCTTCGACAAGGTCGTATTCCTTCCAAGCGCGGTCAATGCGCTCTTGAATTTCCGGATTGACCTCGACGAGGCTGACCTCATCTCCGTACAATTCCGCGTTTTTGGTCAAAATGTCTGTGATAATCATGGTTTAAGCTCCTCAAATAAAATGTCGTTTTTTAAGCAAAAAAGCAAAAGAAAAGCCCTGCGAAAACCGCAGGGCGAACAGCTTCTGTTAACGTCTGCGGACAACAACGAACGCGCCGGTCCGCAGAACGAATCCTTTAATCGTGCTGCGAAATACGGCGCTGGCAATAGTAGTAATCATAAATTTCGTTGACTAAAATGCGAGACGTTTTCATCGTTTTTTCCTCAAGAATCGGTAAATTACGAATTTAACTTAGTATACCACTCATTTGTGAATAAATATTTATATATTCATAAATTTTCAGTTATTTTGTCTTTTTCCGTCGCGGTTTCTTGCAAAAGCGCGATTTCCGCCTCCGTCAGCGCACGCCACGCGCCGCCATCAAGCGTTTCGTCTAACACAAGACCGGCAAACCGGTCACGCCGCAGATACAAAACCTCTTTTTCGCCGCAGGCGTAGCATAGCCGCTTGACCTCATGGAATTTTCCCTCGGTCAGTGTCACATATGCGCAGAATGCATCGCTTTCGCATAGCTCCAACCGGGCAGGCGCCGTGTTTTTGCCGTCAATCACAATGCCGCGCCGCATGGTTTCGATGTCCTCCGGCGCAAACGGCTTGTCGGCACGGACAAAATACGTCTTTTCGGCATGGCTCTTGGGCGAAAGCAGTTTATGCGAAAGCGCACCGTCGTTAGTGACAAGTAAAAAACCGACCGTGTCCTTGTCAAGCCTGCCGACCGTCGAAAGCCCTTTGTCGCGGTATTCCTTCGGGAAGAGCGACAGCACCGTGCCGTCGCGCTTATCCTCGTTAGCGCACACAAGACCGGCCGGCTTGTTGAGCATGAAATAGAGATGCTTCGCATAGCCTATCGGCGTTCCGTCTGCCGTGACCGTGTCCGTTTCCGGGTCGACCTTGGCATCGGGAACGCTTTTCTGCCCGTTGACGGTCACGCGCCCGGCACGAATCATGCCCGATGCGTCCTTGCGGCTGACAATGAGCGTTTGCGCGATCCATTTATCCAGACGTACAAGTGCCAAAAATTCTCCCTGCTTTCTTCCTTAATAATATTAAGCGTCCCGCAACTCTCTTTTACGAATTTACGAAGCGGAAACAGGCTTTCCTTTGAGAAGCACCACCGCGTGTGCGGCAATTCCCTCTTTTCGGCCGGTGAAGCCGAGATGCTCCTCGGTGGTCGCCTTGACGTTGATACAGCCCTCCGGCACATTTAACGTCTTTGCAATGTTCGACCGCATCCCCGGCATATACGGCGCAAGCTTTGGCGCCTGCGCAAGGATGGTCATATCGGCGTTGGCAAGCGTATAGCCGTCTTTTTCCAAAAGTGCCTTCACGCGCCCTAACAGCTCTAAACTGGAAATGCCCTTGTAGGCGTCGTCGGTATCCGGAAAATGCTTGCCGATATCGCCGAGAGCCGCCGCTCCGAGTAATGCATCCATGAGCGCATGAAGAACGACATCCGCGTCGGAATGTCCCAAAAGCCCCGTTTCGTGCGGAATCTCCACACCGCCTAAAATGAGCTTGCGCCCGTCCACCAATTTATGCACGTCGTAGCCGTGTCCGATCCGGTAATCAAACATATCTGTCCCTCTCATTCTGCTTTTGCGCGTGCCGCAAGAATCGCTTCCGCCATGGCAAGATCCTCCGGATAGGTCACCTTGAAGTTGGCAAATCCGGTCTCCACACACATCACCTGAAAGCCTGCCTGCATGACAAGCGCTCCATCGTCCACCGCCAAAGCCGCCTGTTCTTTCGGAACGGTCGCAAGCGCAGTGTGGAAAATGTCGGTGTCAAAGGCCTGCGGCGTCTGGATCTGCCATAGGCCGCTGCGGTCGATCTCCTCGGTGATCACACAGTCGTTTCCGGTATATTTGACCGCATCGCGCACCTTGGTGGCCGCCACCGCCGCGCCAAAGCGCACACAGGCAAAGAAAACATCGTTTATCTGCTTTTCGGTGATGAGCGGACGCGCCGCATCATGCACCGCCAAAAAGGGCGTGACCGCCGATTTGTCCGGAAACGCCGCCCGAAAGGCACAAATGACTGATTCGGCGCGCGTCTCACCGCCCGAAACGATGTGCCTAAGCTTTGCGATGCCGTATGCCTTCGCCAAAGCCTTTATCTCTTCGTGATGCTCCACCGGCGCACTGACCACCATTTGCTTGACAAAGCCGCTCTTTTCGAACGCTTCGAGCGCATAGACGAGCATCGGCTTGCCGCATAAAGCCGCAAGCGGCTTGTATACACCACCCATGCGCCTGCCGCTTCCGGCGGCGGCAATGAGTACCGTAAACAGCGGCTGCGGCTCGGAAAGAGACGCATATTTGTTTTTCCAGATAACGGACATACCCTTCCTCTTTTCCCGTTTTATATAGTATTATCATACCACACCGCCGCCCTTCAATTGTTACAAAAGTGTTAACTATCCGGTGATACCGCCGCACACACAGCATTTTTCTACTTATACAGCCATCCTGCCGACTCCGAACGCCGTAAAAACCGCATGATTCCGGTATTTTTTCGAAAAACAGCCTCTAAATTAACAATTACAGCGTATTTGATTTACAAATAGTTCAAGAAATCGTGTTCCCGTTCATATATAATCGTTGAATTGAGAGCCGAATCAGTATACAATAAAAAATGCTATTGTGAAAAAGTCTGCCTGACCTTCGCATATGGCACCTGCCGTTTTGCGCTTTTCAGCATTCCTTTTCCGAATCATTTCACCTTTTCAACCTGCAATTTCCCTTTTGCAGCCCTAATTTTCAATTTTCAACTTTCAATTCATAACAAGGAAGGTTTTTGCCATCACAAACACTTCTATGAAAAAATCGCTCTTCCGCTTCAACGCCACCCAAATCATCGTCCTCGGCTTTTTGGCGGTCGTTCTTGTCGGAACCGTGCTTCTCATGCTGCCGATTGCCACCGTCGAACGTGTGTCCACACCGTTTATCGACGCGCTTTTCACCTCCACCAGTGCCGCCTGCGTCACGGGTCTTACCGTCGCGGAAACCGGCACCTATTGGTCAGTGTTCGGCAAAAGCGTGATTTTACTGCTTATCCAAATCGGCGGTCTCGGCTTTATGTCGATCGCCTTACTATTTTCCTTGTTGGCACGCCGCCGCATCACACCGCGCGAACGCATGGTGTTTGCCCAAAGCTTAAATCTGTCGGATCTGTCCGGCATCGTCAAGTTCGCCAAATTCATTTTTTACGTCACCTTTGCGGCGGAAGGCATCGGCACACTGTTACTCGCTTTCCGCTTTGTTCCCGAATACGGCGTTTCGGGCGGCCTTGTCAAAAGCGTTTTCCATGCGGTGAGCGCGTTCTGCAACGCCGGATTCGATATCCTCGGCCGCGGCAACAGCCTTTCCGATTATGCCGCCGACCCATACCTGTCGATTGTCATCAGCCTTCTCGTCATTGTCGGCGGTCTCGGCTTTTTCGTATGGCGTGATCTTTGGATGTGCCTTCGCGGCAAGGGCCGCCTTTCGCCGTATTCCAAGCTTGTATTATGGGCAACCGGCAGTCTTCTCGTCCTCGGAACGGTGCTGTTATTCGCCTTTGAAAACGAAAACCCGGCGTTTGATGCCTATTCCCGTCCGAAGCTGTTTTTGACCTCCTTCTTCCAGTCGGCGGTCACGCGCACAGCCGGTTTTTACAGCATTCCGCTGTCTGAGCTGAGCTCCACCTCCAAAGCCGTCTCCATGGTGCTCATGTTCATCGGCGGTGCCAGCGGCTCCACAGCCGGCGGCATCAAGGTTGGCACCTTTGCGGTCATTCTCATTGCCATGGCAGCCATCATCCGCGGCCACAACAATTTTGTTTTTGCCGGACGGCGCATTTCCTTAAACAACGTGTTGCGTGCCATGGGCATTCTGTCGGTCGCCATTGCCGTGGTTTCGACCAGCACGCTCGTTATCTGTCTCATTGAACCGGAGCTATACTTTGCCGACGTTTTGTATGAGGTGATTTCCGCCTTTGCCACGGTCGGCCAGACGCTCGGCATTACGCCGGATCTGAGCGTGATTTCCAAGGGCATCATCGTTTTGCTCATGTTTTTCGGCCGTGTCGGTATTATCACGGTCACCTATGCGATCATGTTCAACCAGGCGCGAAGCGAAAACCTCATCACCTATCCCGAAACCAACGTACTGCTTGGATAATTGAAAATTGAAAGTTGAAAATTGAAAATGAGTTTTTTAACTATAAAAGAACAGCCATGATAGCTGAAAAAGGCTGTCCGGTTTCGCTTTTTTAGAAGTTGAAAGGCTCATCGATTCTGAAAGGATTTTATCATGAAAAGTATTGCTGTAATCGGTCTTGACCGTTTCGGCTACACGCTCGCCGTTACGCTTTCCCAGCTCGGACATCAGGTGCTTTGCATCGATGACAGCGAAAAGGCCATTCAAACCGTTGCGGATCAGGTGACCAACGCCGTCTGCGCCAACACCACAAACGAAGCGGCTTTGCGTGCCGCCGGCTTAAAAAGCTTTGACGCGGCGGTCATCTGCATTTCCGACAGCATGGAGCGCAGTCTTCTTTCGGTGCTTGCCGTCAAGGAAGTCGGCATTTCCGCCGTCACCGTGCGCGCCATGAGCGACGACCACAAGAAAATTCTCGAAAAGCTCGGCTTTGTGGATATTATCTATCCCGAATACGACATGGCCACCAAGCTCGCCTACCGCATCAACAAATCGAAAATCCGCGAATATCTCGAATTTTCCAATGATTATTCCATCATTGAAATCGCCGTTCCCGAAAAATGGGTCGGCAAAACGCTTCGCACTCTTGATGTGCGCAACACCTACGGCATCAACGTCATTGCCATCTCCCATCCGAGCAGTCATTCGGTGGACATTTCCATCAACCCGAACAATCCGCTGTCCAAGGACGATGCGCTGGTGCTTTTGGGAACGGACGAAATCATCATGAAGTTCGCCAAAAAGGTCGAATGACATGGAAAATATCCTTACTTTAACTTCACGCAAAAACCCGACGGTGCTCGAAGCAGCCTCTCTGTCGACCGACAAAAAGGCGCGTGACAAGATCGGCCTTTTTGCTGCCGAGGGCAAGAAATTGCTTGAAGAAGCCCTTGACGCCGGTCTTTCGGTGCAAGCAGTCTTTTTCACCGAGAAAGCCGAAAAGCAATATGCGGATTTGCTGCAAAAAGCCGCCGGTGCTTCGCTTTACCGCGTGACCGACGAGGTGTATGAAAAGCTTTCGACCGAGTCCGCGCCGCAAGGGCTGTATGCCTGCCTAAAAAAGCCGAATCAGCCGGAGCTTTCCGACGCCGCACTTGCCGCAGGCGGTCTTATCCTGCTCGACGGCGTACAGAATCCGGCCAATCTCGGCGCGATTTTCCGCAGTGCGTTTGCGCTCGGCTTTCACACCTTGGTGCTTTCGGACGACTGTGCCGATGCCTATGCGCCCAAAACGGTGCGTGCCGCCATGGGCAGTCTGTTCCGGCTGACGCTGTGCCGCGAAAGCGACCTTGCCGGTACAATCGAATCTTTGCAAAAAAACGGCAGCCGCGTGTTCTGCACGCAGCTTTCGGACAAGAGCCTTGCGCTCGGTTCGGTGGATTTTTGCGCATCCGACAGCTTTGTCATCGGCAACGAGGGACACGGCGCGTCGGAGGATGTCAAGGCGGCCTGCTCACACAGCTTATACATTCCGATGGCTCCCGGCGCGGAGAGCTTGAACGCCGCCGTCGCGGCATCGATCTTGCTGTGGGAGGTGCGCCGGCAGAACGCCGGTTAGCCGCAGACGCTCTTCCTGCTTCAATTCTTTCAAATTCCTGCGAATTCATACGAAAGGCGGAAAAACACGTGGACAATGCGCTTTTGTACTACCTTTGGTTAAACTCCAAGCTGTATCCCGGCTCTCCCTCCGCCAAGCTGCTTCTCGAAAGTTTTCCCGACATCGACAGCATTTTTCATGCCGGAAGCGAGGACTACAAAGCGCTTGATATCACCAAAGGCGACATCGCCCGTCTGTGCGACAAGGATTTGACCGACGCCAAACGGTATTACGCATTCTGCGAGAAAGAACACATCGGCATTCTCACCTATGACCATCCCTACTATCCCGGCCGCTTAAAAGCCATAAACGATCCGCCGCCGGTACTATACTACCGCGGCAAGGTGGAATTGCTCGACGACTATCCGTGCTTTGCCATGGTCGGCACGCGCTCGTGTTCGGAACACGGCTTCCGCACCGCCTATCGCATTGCCTACGAAACGGCTTCGCGCGGCGGCGTTATCGTCAACGGACTTGCGCTCGGCTCGGACACGGCGTGCATGAAAGGCGCACTTGATGCCGGCGGCTATGCGGTGGGGCTGCTTGGCTGCGGCATCGACCGCGTGTATCCGTCGCAGAACAAGGAGCTGTTTTGCCGGCTTTCCCGACAAGGGCTCATTCTTTCGGAGTTTGCACCGTTCACCCGTCCCGACGGCCGGAATTTTCCGGTACGCAACCGTGTTATCAGCGCACTTTCGATCGCCGCCGTCATTTTTGAGGCAAACGCCGGAAGCGGCGCACTCATCACCGCTTCCCACGCCCTAAGCCAAGGACGGCGTATTTTTGCCGTTCCGGGCGAAGTCGGCGACGACCTGTATACAGGGCCTCTCGGACTTCTCAAAGGCGGAGCGACTCTTGTGACCGGTGCTTCGGATATTTTGGCGGAATATTCTTTGAAGTTTCCGCACAGGATAATCACAACAGGCACATCGCTTGTGCCGCCGGAAGCCGAACAGGCCGCCGTGGAGCAAGCCTTTGCGGTCTTAAAAGCCCGAAAGCCCGTCGCCAAACCGCAAAATGACCCGGCAAACAACCCGGTAAGTGATCCCGGCAAGCGGCAGCTGCCCAAGCCGCAGCACGTTTCAAAAAAGCCCAAACGCCGCTATGCCTATCCCGAACCGGCCGAACACGCAAAGCCGGTCTTTTCGGACAGCCGTCCGCCTGCAGAAGCTCCGGCCGCCGAAGCTCCGGCCGCAGAAGCTCCGACCGCCGCATTCCAAACACCGGCACCGGAAAAAGCAAGCTTCGCGCCCGGTTTAGACATCACCACGCTGTCCGCCGAAGAACAGCACATTCTTTCCTTTTTTGAGAGATATCCCATTCTCACGGTGGACGAAATCGCCGCCAAAGGCATCAAAACCGACGATGTTCTTTCGTCCTTAACCCTGCTTGAGCTGTTCGGTTACATCCGAAGCCTGCCCGGCGGCCGCTATGAAAAGCTGTCATAAGCAAAACAAAATACACATTGCATATATCGCATATTTTCCGAAAAGCCGCTCGTTTTTTCGGATCGAATACAGGAGGCTATTGTGGCAAATAAACTCGTAATCCTCGAATCTCCCAATAAAATCAAGGCTGTCAAAAGCTATTTGGGAAAGAACTTCAAAGTCATCGCATCGGTCGGTCATGTCCGCGACCTGCCCAAAAGCACGCTCGGCATCGATATCGAACACGATTTCGCGCCGAAATACATCAATATCCGCGGCAAAGGCCCTCTCATCAAAGAGATGAAAAAGGAAGCCAAGGCCGCCGAGACCGTCTACCTTGCGACCGACCCGGACCGTGAGGGCGAAGCCATTTCCTGGCACCTC
>URCT01000005.1 GCA_900546385.1 uncultured Eubacteriales bacterium
CTCCGAGCCGT
This sequence comes from uncultured Eubacteriales bacterium, assembly GCA_900546385.1. GTDB lineage: Bacteria > Bacillota > Clostridia > Oscillospirales > CAG-382 > UMGS882. The sequence goes on from URCT01000005.1 coordinate 12, forward strand.
AACGGACGGCATCGGTAAAAGCGTTGAACTCCTGGTTTAACGTGTCCGCTTCGGCAATCAAGCCGCGGATATAGGTGTCCTTGACGGAATTCGGGTCGAAATCTAATTTTACTAATTTTTTCTTTAAGTCCTTGGCGGTGCAGTTTTCGCCGAGCTTATACGCATAGTTGTAAACGACCTTGTTGGTGCCTTTGACGGCATTAAACGCGCCGGAGGTCACCAAAGCCACCGAAAACTCGTCGTTCTGCGCCACGTCCGATGTGTTCTGCTTGACATAGCCGTAATCGGGAATACAGCCGATGCCGCAGATGACAAACGGATACGAGCCGACATAAAACGTGTCGCCCACCGAAAGGCCGTGGTTTTTCGCGTACAGCTTTTCCATGAACAGCTCGTTGTCGCTTTGCGGCGTGCGGCCCTGCTCCACAAAGGCAAGATCGATTTTTTTGCGGTTGACGAAAAAACGTAATACCGACACGTCGTTTACCGGCACATCGGTGTAAAACATTTTTTCAATGGTTACGTCTAAGTCCGCCAGATCTAACATATTCCGTTTGGATAACGGCACATACGTTTCAAAACTGCCGTCCTCAACGTTGCATTTCTCCCATTCGTCGTGAATGACATAGTTTAAGCATTCGGTGTTGGAACACAGTGCCGTTACTAAAGCAATGGAAAGAGCCACAATGAGGATCATGGCAAGGTTGCGCACCAGATTGTCCAGAAAATCCCGAAATAAGCGTCTGTTAAGAATCATGACGCGTCACCATTCCAGTTCGCGTGCAGGTGTGCGCTTTTCGGTGACGGCAATGCGGCTCACCACGCCGTCCTTAAGATACACGGTCTTGTGCGTCATGGCACTGATGGTTTCGTTGTGCGTGACCATTAAAATGGTGGTGTTGTAGGCGGCGTTGATGCGTTCGATGAGCGCCAAAATGTCTTTGGAGGTCTTGTAGTCGAGCGCACCGGTCGGCTCGTCGCAGAGAAGAAGCTTGGGGTTTTTGATGAGCGCGCGCCCGATCGAACAGCGCTGCTGTTGGCCGCCCGAAAGCTCATGCGGAAAGCGGTTTTTTAACTCCTCTAAGCCGAGAACGTTTAAGATTTCCTCCATGTCGAGAGGGTCGTCCGAGAGATATTCGCCGACCTCGATGTTTTCAAGCACCGTTAAGTTGGGAACAAGGTTGTAGAACTGAAAGACAAAACCGAGATAATCGCGCCGGAACGCCGACAGCTCTTCGGCATCCAACCCCACAAGGTTGTTGCCGTCAATGAGGATCTTCCCGCCGTCAGCACCGTCAAGACCGCCGATGACATTCAAAAGCGTCGATTTTCCGCTGCCGGACGGGCCTAAAATGGTGCACATCTCGCCTTTTTCCACCGTCATGGCGACGCCGCGCAAAACCTCCACCTTGCCGCTTCCTTCGCCGAAGCTTTTGGTCAAACCGGAAACCTCCAAATAGGCCACGAATGTCACCAACCTTTTATAGCTGAAATATGCAGTTAGTTTGCATTAACTAACTCTACGGGATTATTATACACCAAAAAAAGGATTTGTCAAGAGGGTTTTCGACAAAAAAATACCGGCATCACCACCGGTATTTTTAGCAGATTTGACCGAATCATCGGAATTCTTTGAAGGCCTCGGACGGGGGATAGCCGAAATGCGCCCGGAACACGCGGCCGAAATAGTTGGCATCGTCAAAACCGGCGGCACGCGCCGTTTCAGCCACGGTGTATTCGCCCGAAAGAAGTAAATCCTTGGCCTTTTGCAGCCGCTTCTGCAAGCGGTAGTGTCCCGGCGAGCAGCCGAAAAGGCGTGCAAACAGCCGCCGGAAATGCGTTTGACTGAGCCGGCACATGGCAGCAAGCTCCGCAATGGAGCAGTCTTCGGTATACTTGGTATCTAAATAGTTTTTTGCCGGGAGAATCTTGCGGTAATCGTCGCCGGAGCCGGTGGAGCGAACCGCGTCGGCAAAATAGAAGTACAACGCTTCATACAAAATCGACCGCGCAAGCACCGCATATCCATACGCTTTGTTCTGCCAAACCGCAAGCAGCCGTTCGAGAAGCTCCTCAACCGCGGCGGCGTTTTTGGCATCCGACATATAGTGCAGCCGGTTGTGTAAAATCGCGTCAAAGGCGGTATTCGGCTCGGCATGCGTTTTGGAAAGCGTGAAATTGGCCGTGATGTGGCAAAACGGCTCTTTTCCGGCACTTGTCACCACATACCGGCTGTCGGTCGGTAAAAACAGCATCTGACCGGGCGCAAGCAGCTGTTCGCTCTTGCCGCAGGCGTCCTCAAATACATATCTTCCTTTTCCCGAAAGGCATAAGACAAGCCCTGCCACGCCGCGTCCTTCGCGGTAATCGCTGGTATTGATGCCGTACGCAAAGGTACAGCGGTGAACAAGGACGATCGATTCGACCGTAAGATCGAAATCGCCCATTTTGTAGGAATGCGGCATGAGGCACCTCCCGGTTGATTTTGGTGGCGTTACTTTTTGGGGAACAGCTCGTCTGTGCCGGGTTCGAGCGTCAGAAACGTCATGTTTCCGGCATAGCCGCCGATGCGGTCAAAGCCGACAAAAACGATTTTTCCGTTCCATAAGGCCATTTTTGGCACACTTTCGCAGGGGATGTGCGGATTTTCCGGCTTTTGCCACTCGGTAAACGGCTTTTTGGAATACAGATACTGTCCATAGCCGCCATGGCTGAACACAAGATAGTAGGTATCATGGTACTTGAAATAATCCGGGCATTCGGGTTGGTCGCCGTCCGCTGCCGTGTAGATCGGCGTTGGCTCTTCGTGCCACGTGTCGCCGTCGGACGAGGTCAAGTGCGCAAGACAGCCTTTCTTTTCGGAAAGCAGCGTTGTCGTCACAAACATATGCAGGACACCGTCCTCGGCCAAAACGACCTTCGGGTCGCGTGCCGACACCTTGCAGTACGCGTCGCTTAACACCATACGGAACGCGCGGTCCTTTTCATAATGATAGCCGTCCTCCGAAACACTGCGGCAGATGGGAGCCGGTGAGCCGTCGCAGGCGCGGATGGTGTAATACAGATAGTGCTTGCCCTTATATTCGATATGCGAGCCGGTGCAGATGGAACCCTCCCATTGCTCATCGATTTCCACAACATCCGGATGGATCTGCCAGGTATCGAAATCGGTGGTGGAGATGTGTGACCATTGGTGCGCACCCGAGCCGTATTTGCTGTGATGGTGATGGCGGTCCTTCAGATAGATGACATGAAACCGTTTGTCGTCGGCATACGGCATACAGTCGCCGACAAAAACGGCTTGTTCCGGCCGCCAGCCCTCGGCGTTCCGAAACGTTCCGAGAACGGTCGGAAGCGGCGTCGGATCCTCGGTATAAGGCTTCACCTCGACCGGCGTATTCCACACGGCATCGGCCACGCCAAAGGTACCGACCGGCCACTCTTCGTCACAAAGCACACCGTCCGCCCAAAGCTCCACGCGGTACGGACGCACGCGAAGCACAATGCTTTCGCCGGTCGCGTGCGGAGCGGTGAGCACAAGCGGCCAGGTACGGAAAGAGGTGTAGAATTTTACGGCAAGACCGTTTTCATCCAAAGCTGCTTCCAAAGCCGGTTGTCCGTCCGGCGTTTGGGCGGTTAGGGGATGCGTAGGGGAGACAGAGAAGCAAAGGTCATACTTATCAAAAGAGATTTTTGTAACTGTCGGTTTCATGCTTTTTCATCCTTTCTTATGCTCATCCGGCATATCCGGATGGTACGGAATGCAGCTTTTGACTTCGCTTAACGGGATGGCAAGCGCAGCGTGTGCCGCCGCAAGTGCCGCTCCGAACGCAGCTTCTTCGCGCAACGCCGGCAGCAAAAGCGGCATCCCGAAGTGCGCGGAAAGCAGTCTGCAAAGCGTCGGGTTCTTTTGAACGGCATTGCCGGAAGCGATAAGCCGTCCATGTAATTCCACTCCGCTTTGCCGGTACAGCGCATACAGCTCATCGACCATGCCCTGCAAAACGCCGCACGCAAGAGCCTCCGGCGTGAAATTGTCTTCACCGATGTTTTCGATGCTGCCGCGTAAGGACGGATCCTTGCGCGACCCGCAGAACGTGGTGCGAACCTCTAAGGGATTTTCTGCTGATAAGCCCTTTTCGGCAAGTGTGTTCAGGAAATCGTATTGCTCGGTATCGGCCTCACGCACGGCGCGGATGAATTTTTCCAAAAGCGCATACGCGCGTCCGCCGCATAACGCCGAGCCGTTTAACAAGGCGCGCCCTTCGATATACGGCCGCCGCTCGAGCGGCAGACGCGGCATCGGAAATGCGGCGTTCACGCAGAGCGAAATCTGACTGCCTGTGCCGTAATTGACCGACAAATCGTTTTGCTCGTCGCGCACCGACCCGAAAAAGGCCGCTTGATTGTCGCCGAGCGCGACCGTGACCGGGATGCCGTGATAAAACCCGGCAACCGGTTCACCGACCGCCACGTCGGGCAGAAAATCAGCCGATAGGCCGATTTTTTCGAGTGCCACGCGGTCAAATGTACCGGTTTTGTCCTCGAAAAAGCCGAGACTTGCGGCATTCGACGCGTGAAGGAGCGGCCGCGTGCTTCCGGTCATGCGCATGACGGCATAGTCGCCGATGGTGCAAAGGCTGACGGCGGTTTCGGGAATAAGACCGTTTCTATCATTATAATAATGCGTGGCAAAGCCATAGCCGGGCATGACGGTATAGCCGGTTTTGTCCAAAATGCGCTGCGTATAGGATACATTGTCCGCTTCGATTTGCGCCGCACGCGTGTCTTGCCAAGTATAAAGCGGCGAAACGGCGTTTCCGTCAGCGGCGGTGTAGACGATCCCGTGCATTTGTCCGGTCACACCGATCGAGCAGATGCCGGGAAACGCGCCGATGACCGATTCCAAAAATTGCGAAAGCTTATCGGCAATCCAGGCGGCATCCTGTTCATGCCGGTACGATTCGTTCGTCTTGACGGTGCTTTTGTTCGGCAGGGTGTAGCAGGCGACCTGACAGCGTGCATCCATGTCGGCAACGGCGGCACTGATGGTGGTCGTGCCGATGTCAATGCCGAGCGACAGCCGGTGCCTGTTTGCCGCATCGGCCGGACGCAAAAGCTCCGGATCGTCAAACAGTGCTTCCTCAGCCGTACAATCCGGAAATGCCGGCTGCTTTAAGTATGCAAAGCACAGCTTTTCCTGCTCTTTGTTTTTGCCGCTTTCCTCGGAAAGTTCCTGCAACCGCTTTTGGAACAGCGTTTCGGCATCCAATAAACCGTCTGCCCAAAGACGGATATCAGCAAGCGAAATGCCGGCCATGCGAAACCGCCGGATGGCCGAAAGCCGTTCAAGCTGCCCGTCGGTGTAGTCGCGGTAGGCGTTGGCGGCACGTCCGGCCGTGATAAGCCCTTTGGATTCGTATAAGCGGATGGCCTTTGCGGAAAGCCCGGTTAAACGGCATACCTCTTTTATCTGCATTTGCCGGTTCTCCTTTGCTTGTGAAATAGGCTTCAAACTTGGCAGCAGCGGAAAGTCCGTAGTGAAAACAACCCTTCCGACGCACTTCGTGCGCCACCTTCCCTTGCACAGGGAAGGCAAACTGCCGCCGCAGCCACTATCAGCGCACAAAGCTTCGCCTAAAAAACGTTCCCAAATTTTCAACTTTCCATTTTCAATTGTCAATTCTCCATTGTTTCCCGGTTCGAAGCCCTCTTACAATACTATAAACCATGCCCCAAGGACAATGTCAAGACCTTTTTGCACATTTTTCGATTTTTTCGGATCATGCCCTGCAAATTCCTGTTACCTTAATTCTCAATGGTCAATTTTTCGATTTCCTCGGTCGGCAAAAGCCCTAAAATCTCCAAGTTGACACGATACGAGATCCGACGCGCGGTCGGCATATCGTCAAATAAAACGACGTTGAAACCGCTTTTCGCATCTGTTTCCAACAGAACGCCTAACCCGAAAATCGCGTGCTTGACGCGCATTCCTCTCTGATACGCGACCGGCTCATCATCGGCTAACCGCTTTTGCCTTCCGGCAATGTATGCCCGTGCATCGGCAATCAGCCCTTCACGCGGCGGTGCGGTGAAATCAAGCAGCGCTTCATCGATATCGAGGAGAAACCGCGACGGATACCGCGGCGAACCGTCAAAATCCCGACCGGAGGCCTCCGAAAGATATAATTTCTTTTCGGCACGTGTCATGGCCACAAAGCATAACCGGCGTTCCTCCTCCATCTCCTCTTTGGTGCGGATGCGTCCGGACGGGAAAATGCCCTCATTCATGCCGCATAAAAACACATACGGAAATTCCAAACCTTTGGCAGCGTGTACCGTCATAAAGCGTACCTTGTCGCTGCCCGAACTCATGTCCGCACCGCTGTACAGCGCGGCATTTGTCAAAAACTGCTCTGCCGTGCTTTCTTCGCCGCAGGTCGTTTCAAATTCATGTACCGCTTGCTTTAACTCGGCAAGATTGTCTAACCGCTCGGAACTTCCCTCGGTGCGCAGCATGGTTTCGTAGCCGCTTTTGTCAATAAGGTCGCTTAATACCTCCGATGCCGGACGGGCCGCATATGTGCGCGACATTTCTTCCGTCAGTTGGATAAATGCTTTCGCACCCGTCCCGGCAAATAACGGCTCACCGGCGTCGCACGCATCCTGCAAGGCCTTGTACAGCGATACACCGTGTGCCTCGGCATAGGTCTTCAAATATTCCATGCGCCGCGAACCGATATTCCGCTTCGGCACATTGACAATCCGGGCAAACGAAAGGTCATCCTTGTAAATCAAAAACCGCAGATACGACAGCGCGTCTTTGATTTCGGCACGCCCGTAAAACGGCACGCCGCTGTATAGCACATACGGAATCTTGCGCTTGAGAAAAACGCTTTCGGGCGTGCGCGTGACGTAATGCGCGCGGTACATGACCGTGATGTCCTTATACGGCACACCGCTTTCATGCAGCTTTGTCACCTCGTCGGCGATCCATTCCGCTTCTTTTTCGCTGTCCTCGGCATAGTGGCATAGTACCTTGTCGCCGTCGGGAAGCGTGGAAACTAACTTTTTTTCGGCACGGTTGATGTTTTTGGCAATTAAGCTGTTGCAGGCGGCAACAATCTGCGGCGTGCTGCGGTAGTTTTTCAAAAGCGTGATGGTGCGCGCGTGCGGAAACTCTTCGGGAAAATTCAGAATGTAGCGAATGCTTGCACCGCGCCAGGTGTAGATGGTCTGATCGGGATCGCCCACAATGAATAGGTTTTTGTGGTAATCGCATAACACCTTCATGAGTGTATACTGCGGCTCATCAATGTCCTGAAATTCGTCTACCATGATGTATTCCAAACGCTTCTGCCATTTTAAGCGCACGTCGGGATTCGTGTCAAAAATGTGTAAGGACAGGCAGATAAGATCGTTGTAATCTAAACCGAAGCATTTTTTCTGTTCATACAGATAGCCGTAAAAAATGATGTCGGTCACACTTGTCGCTTGCTCATATTTCTGCTTTAATTCAGCAATCGACAGCCGGATCAAATCCAAATAGTACGCCGGCCGCTCCTTTTGTTTTAACAGTTCGATTTTGTCCCGCGCCGCGGAAAACGTCATGTGCCGCAGCGTTAAGCCGCGCTCCTCGTAAACCGTGGCAAGCATGGCATCAATGTCGGCATTGTCGAGCACCAAAAAGCTTTCGGGATATTGAATGCAGTGCGCATCCTCGTGTAAAATGGCGGCACAAAAACTGTGAAAGGTGCAAATGTAGCCGGTGTCGTCGTCGCCGGTGAGGTTGTGAATACGCGTGCGCATTTCGCCGGCGGCTTTGTTGGTAAATGTGACACAGAGAATATTTCCCGGCAGAATGCCGATCTCGTTCACCAAAAAGGCAAACCGATGGACAAGCGTCCGTGTTTTTCCGCTTCCGGCACCGGCCATGACACGCACAAAGCCCTCGGTGGCGGTGACGGCTTCGGTTTGTTCGGCATTTAATTGCGTTTGGTCGTAAAAGCTTTGTGACATGGCGTTTCCCTCGGTTCTTTCGGTTCTTTTTCCATCGGTTGACAGTATGCGGTACTTGTATTGTATCATAGAACGTCTGTTTTTGCAAGTCCTTGCGGAGACGGGAGGGAAAAGGTGCGGCGTTTTTGCCGGAAAAGCTTGCTTTTTGATATAAAGTATGTTATAATTATAAATACAATAAGAATAAAAAGAAATTTTGTCATCAAGGGAGGATTTACTTATGAAGAAACTCTGGAGTTCTGTTTTTGCCGCATTTCTTTTGGTACTGCTTTTTACCTCCTGTGAGAGAGCGAAACCCCATCGAAATCTTACATACAGCATATCCGGCGATGAAGTAACGATAACCGGTTGTGATACTTCCGCGACATCTGTCACGATTCCGGAAACAATTGACGGGTATCCGGTGACAAGCATTGGCATATGTGCCTTTTCCGGTTGTACCAACCTTACAAGCATTACCCTACCCGACAGCATGACAAACATTGGTTTGTTTGCTTTTGAGGATTGCACAAACCTTTCTTCTGTCAACATTTCAGACCTTGACGCATGGTGCAGAATTGATTTTGGTAATAGCAAGGCTACTCCGCTTTGCTGCGGAGCTGCGTTGTATGTAAATGGAGTGGAACCAACGGAGATCATTTTTCCAGATGGAATGACCTCTATCAAAGCTGATACGTTTTATAACTTAAAAAGCCTGAAAGCCATTACCATACCAGACGGTGTGACAAGCATTGGAAGTACCGCTTTTTCCGGTTGTACCGGGCTTACAAGCATAACCTTACCAGATAGCATGAAGAGGATTGGCATGTCTGCTTTTGAGAATTGCACAAGCCTTTCTTCTGTTAACATTTCAGACCTTGACGCATGGTGCGGAATTGATTTTTTTGGTTCCTATGATACTCCGCTTTGCTATGGAGCTGCGTTGTATGTAAACGGAGAGGAACCGATGGAGGTAATTCTTCCGGATGGAACGACCTCTATCAAGAATTATACGTTTTGCAACCTGAAAAGCCTGAAAAGCATCACCATACCGGATAGCGTGATAAGTATTGGTCAGTACGCCTTTGAGAATTGCACTGGCCTTACGAACGTTACCATAGGCAATGGCGTGACGAGCATTGGTGATTATGCTTTTTCCGGCTGCACCGGTCTTACGGACATCACCATCCCGGACAGTGTGGCAAGCATTGGCGTGATGGCCTTTGACAATTGTACCAGCCTTTCGAGCGTCACTCTCGGAAACAATGTGACAAGCATTGACGAGTGTGCCTTTTCCAGCTGCGAAAACCTTACCGGCATCACCATACCGAGCAGTGTGACAAATATTGGCTGGAATGCCTTTAAGAGCGTATCTTCTGTTTACATCTACGATCTTTCGGCTTGGTGTAAGATGAGTTTGGGGTCAAGTCCTTTTAGCGATTTTTCCCTTTATTTGAATGGCGTCCCCGTTGAACAGCTGATTCTGCCAAGCGGTATTTCCACAATATCTGCCCATACTTTTGCGAACACTTCCGGAATCAAAAACGTTGTGATTCCGAAGGATGTAAAACTTATTTCTCAATATGCGTTTCATGGCTGCAACAGCATAGAAGAAATCTACTACACCGGCACAGCCGACGAATGGGAACGAGTATGTATTGCCGACCATAACGGCTCTCTTTCCACCGCCACGGTGTACACCGACTGTGATTCCGGACGCTAAGAAAATCACTTTTTTTGCCAATATGACAGACGTGGTTTTCTCACTTTCAGACGGCAGAATCGCCAAAATCAAAGCGTTTGCGCTAAGCGATTTGCGCACCTTCTCGGTGCTTTGCCCGAGCGCGGAATGGAGCTCTGACGGACAATAAACCGGATATTTGACAGCGTTTGAAGCTTTGTCCGTAAAATCACGCCAAGCCGCACAGACATTTTCTTTGTTTGTGCGGCTTGGCTGCGTCTGGGGGAAAAACCGCTGTCTTAATTTCTCACCGTTTATCCAACATGAGATTCTGCTCCAAGATTCTGGTGCTTGATGAGGGAACAATCGCCGAGCAGGGTTCGCATGAAGAGCTGTTAGCCATGCACGGTCTTTATGCCCGGTTATTTGAGCTTCAGGCGAGCCGCTATCAAGAAGCTTGACTTTGCACTGACGGCCGAAGACATGAGCCGCCTGCGTGCGCTTGACAAAGCGATACCGATGATCGGCAATCCCGAAAAGCCGGAACTTGTGGAAATGGCGATGAAATGGTGAGAGGTTCATAACACCAAACACAATTGAGAGCGCAGCCTTCGGTTTATCCGAGGACTGCGCTCCAGTTTTTTGGTATTGGTTTTGGGGTGTCCGTGCGTTTTGAGTGGAATATGTTCGCGGTTGGAGAAGTGTGTACTTATAAGGCGGCGCGTCTATGCAAATTTTGCTCGAAAGGCTTTTGAAATTCCGCAGGATTCTTATCGCCTTTTCCGGCTATACCGTTTTCATCGCTCATGCGCTCAAGAAGTTTGGCGGTGGCTGCAGCCTCACCGTTTATGAAAAGCGTATAGGTTTCATTCTGCACAAGTGCATCTGATGAAAAAACAACGCCTTTTGCATCCTTGTCCGCCGTGACGGTTTCTAAAACGGTTCCGTCCGATGTTGCAATGCTTATGGTATCGCCTTTTGAAATTTCAATCGTCGTTTCCTTGAATGTTTCATCGCCCGGCTTTTCGGGCGGTTCTCTGTCGGGTGCCTCTCCAAAATTGCTCTCACCATCCGGCTTTTCCGGCGGCTCTCTGTCAGGAGCCTCTCCAAAATTGCTCTCACCATCCGGCTTTTCCGGCGGCTCTCTGTCGGGTGCCTCTCCAAAATTGCTTTCACCGTCCGGTTTTTCGTGCGGTTCTCTGTCCGGTGTCTCTCCAAAATCGCTCTCACCGTTGGGCTTTTCGGGCGGCTCACCGTCGGGCATTCCATATTTCATTTCTCTGCCGCCGTGCATACCGAAAGAAATGCACTTAACCGAAGCCTTGTCGGTATCTTCGCTTGTATCGGAAGAACCGATGAAAATACAATCGTCCTTAAACGTTTTTTCTTCCGCACGGGCGGTCATTCCCGGTCTTTCGACAGTGCCGGCCGCATCCGACTCGCTTTCGGCGAAAATGGCTGTCGGCAGGATCAGCTGTGCGGACAGTGCCAAAGCCGATACCATAGTGAGTGTTATTTTGAAGTTTTTTCGTTTCATAAGTCTTCATTACCTTTCAAGATTTTTCCCTTTCGGTAATTCTAATTATACAAATACTTCTGAAAAATTCTGAAAGAAACAAAAAAATCCAAATTTTATTTTTGCAGCGTGACCGTAAAGGTTGTCCCATCTTTTTCGTTGCTGGACACGTCGATTTTTCCATTCATCAGTTCCGTAAGATTTTTCACAATGGCAAGTCCGAGTCCGTGGCTTCCGTCAGCGTGACGGGATTTGTCAGCACGATAAAACCGTTCAAATACATGAGAAATATCCTCTTTTGAAATAACGCTGGATTGGTTCTGAACGGAAAAAGAAACAGTCTTTTTGCTTTGATGCAGCGAAACACAAATACTGCCGCCCTCCGTTTCATATTTGATGGCATTGTCAATAAGCGATGTTACAATGCGTTTTACATAGTCCGCATTGCCCTTTATGATAATGTTCGGTTGTATTTCTGTCCTATAATCGATATTTTTTTCGTATGCAACCGATTCCATGACAAGTGCGTTTTTTTCTGCAATATCGGAAATATTGACATCTTCTTTTTGGATCTCGGTTTTCGTTTCGCTTTCGGATAAAACCAACATTTGCTCAATGAGTTCTTTCATATTGCTTGCCGCTTGTTTGGTGAAGTCGATCCATTTTGACATTTCGGAAACGGTGCAGGCTTGATTTCTGCTCAGAATGTCGGCATTTGAAAGAATCACCGTCAAAGGGGTTTTCAAATCGTGAGATGCGTCTGTTATAAATTGCTTTTCCCGTGCGATGGCATCTTCAAGCGGTTTTGCGGCACGGTTTGCAAGCTTTTTGCTGATAAAATAGAATATAAGCATGGCCAAAAAGAAGATAAACATCAGCACCGCAAAAAGTTCAAGCATGGAAAATAAGATAAAATTTCCGCTTGCAATCGAAATTTTAAGCTCGTTCGGCGTGTAAGCGCACCGACACGCGCCCAAAGCTCATCGGCATCAAACGGTTTTGTCATATAATCATCCGCGCCGCTGTTTAGGCCGAGAACCTTGTCGGGAATGGTATTTTTCGCCGTAAGCATAAGTATGGGCGTGTTATTTCCCTTAGCACGAACTCTTTTAAGAATTTCTGTTCCGTCAATACGCGGCAGCATAATATCCAATATGATCAGGTCATATTTGGCTTCTTCTATGTAATAGAGCGCGTCTTCGCCATCGTAGACAGCGTCTGTGTAAAATCCTGCATCTTCCAGTATTTTACACACGGCGTCGGAAATCATTTTTTCATCTTCAACGATAAGGATTTTCATTTTTTAACACCTCGTTCACTCAATATGATAACACAAATTTGTTTTGTTTTCTATACCATAACACACGGAACTTAAAAAAAACTGAAAGATTTTCAGAACTTTTTCAGAACTGTATGTATAATAAAAGGCGTAAAACAAAGTTGAACAAATTAGCAGGCTTAAAAAAGAAAGGAAGTTGAATGGTATGAAAAGAACTTTGAGAAAAATCACTGCTTTCATGTCAGCGGCGGCAATGATGGCGCAGCTATCCTTTACGGGAGTGGTTTTTGCGGAGGATTCATCGCAAAATGCAACGAAATTTGTGTTTAGCGATGATGAAATCACCGTAACTGTCGGAGATTACAGCGGATACAAAATTTCCGGCACGGCACTCACAATCAATGCTTCGGGTACGTATGAGGTGTCGGGCTCCTGCACGGACGGCAGCATTAAGGTTAAGAAAGGTACAGAAGGTGTAAACATAATTCTGGACGGACTGACGCTTGCATCTTCGGACACCGCACCGCTTTGTTTTAATAAAAGCAGTGAAGTAACGCTTACAGCAAACGAAAACACTGTCAATACTTTTTATGATACGGAAAAGAACAACGATGATACTTATGCCGATAACGAAAACGCTGAAAATGCCGTTATAAAATGCAAAGACGGTTCCGATGTTAGGATAAACGGCAGCGGAACAATCAATATTACCGCCAACGGCAAAAACGGCATTAAATCCGGTGCGGCAACGGAAGAGGAGGGCGATGCCTTTCTTACCATCGATGGCGTAACGCTGAATATTACCGCGCCGGTCAATGATGCCATCAATGCCGAAAACTTACTGACGGTTAAAAGCGGAACACTGAATATCTCTGCGGCGGACGACGCACTTCATTCCGATTATAAGTTGGTAATCGGTACCAAGGACAATACAAGCGAACCGCGTATAAACATCCGCTCGTGCTATGAAGGGCTGGAAGGTGCAAATGTAGAAATCTATTCGGGCGATATTGAAATACATTCCGAAGATGACGGTATCAATGCGGCAAATCCCGATTTATTGATACTTTATGATATCATAAATACGCCAAAGCTTCAACTGCTCCAATGTTAATTATCCAAAACGGCAGAGCCATGCGTATCCCACAATCAGCCGATACACCGTCAGCGGCACAGACCAAACGGCAACGACTAACCGCCATACAAGGACGATTCCGCCTATGACCGCGCCAAGGATTATCTGAAATGTGCGCTGGGCTACGGCTGCGGGCTGCTTGTGATTCTCTCCGCGGTCGTGATTGTTTTTTCAGGACAGCTTTCCGGACTGTTTATTAAAAGCGATGATGTTGCGGTGAGTGTGGTTGCGGCCATCACAGGGACTGCACGCGCAAAAAAAGCAAAAAATGATAAGGAATTTGCTCTTAACGATTGACATTTTCATTGCTCTGAAGTATAATGTTTAATGTATATCAATGATTATATATCGTGCATTATACTTCAACAGGAAAGGATGCAAGCTATGGCTCCGAAGAATAAGTTTACGAAAGAAGAAATGGTGGAAGCAGCTCTGCAGGTCGTGCGGTCACAAGGAATCGATTGCCTGACTGCAAAAACGATGGCTGACGAGCTTGGTACTTCCACGCAGCCGATTTTCACTGCATTTGGCTCGATGGATGCCGTCAAGCAGGAAGTCTATGCAGCCGCGGTGCGCGTGTATGATGGTTATGTGGCCGCTGGGCTGAAAGAAAAAATTCCGTTCTTTGGCGTCGGGATGCACTATATTCGGTTTGCAAGGGAAGAACCGGCGCTTTACCGTTTTCTGTTTTTGACGCGGGCGCAGGATCAGATTTACAGTGCTATGAAGTCCATGCGGCATTTGCAGGAGCTTGTTCGGCCAACGCTGGTGAATATTTACCGCATTACTGCCGAAGAAGCAGAGCTTTATTTCCGCGATTTATGGTTTGTCGTGTATAGCCTGTCCACCCTGATCGTAACCGGCGACTGCCCCTATTCCGACCGGGAGATTGGACAGATTCTGACGGGAGTCAGTATCAGCATTTGCAAATCCATCAAGGAAATCCCCGGCTTTGCGGCCGGCACCTTTGACCGTGATGCCGCATTCCGAGCACTGCTCCAAAGGGATTAGACAAGCTGCAATCCGATAAAATCGAGTCGTACTGCGCATTTCATTTTCAAGGAGAAAATCTGTATGAATCAACTCATCGCCTGCTGTGGGCTGGACTGTGAAACCTGCGACGCCAGAATTGCAACGCTCACAAACAACAACGCTTTGCGTGAAAAAACCGCCGCATTGTGGACAAAACTCAACGGGGTAGCGATTGCCCCGGAGATGATTCACTGCACCGGCTGTCGGATCGACGGCGTAAAAACGCCTTTTTGTGACAGCCTCTGTATCGTCCGTAACTGCGTTCGGGAGAAAGGCTTGGATACCTGTGCGGACTGTGAGCAGATGGAGAAGTGCCAAACTTTGGGGCGCATCACCGTCAACAATCCGCTGGCACTGGAAAACCTCAAGCAACTGCGCCGGTCAAAGCAAGCCGACGAAGAAGCGGCTGCGGATTCCCGAACAGCAAACGCAACTTTGAACCGGCGGTACGGCAGTTTGAGTTGTTGTTCCCGGGCAACCATACGATCATGACCGTACCGGAAAGCCCCATGTTCAATGCGCCGGAGGCTGCCATTGTGACCGTCCCTCGCTTGGAATTGGTTCGGAAGCCGGACGGCAGTATGCAGAAACCGGCGAAATTGACATGGCACTTTTAGCGGAGATCGGTTCTCCCATGATTCCGGAAGAAACCTATGCAAAAATCGTCAATGGAAATGTTTAATTTATAGGAGAATTTGAAATGAAAAATATTGTTATTTATGTTCATGGAAAAGGCGGCTCAGCGGAGGAAGCCGAGCATTACAGAAAGCTGTTCCCGGAAGCGGAAGTCATCGGTTTCGATTACCGCGCAACGGCTCCGTGGGAAGCAAAAGAGGAATTCCCGCAATTTTTCGCAGAACAGCGGAAACGCTGTGACAATCTCACACTGGTGGCAAACAGCATCGGCGCGTTTTTCTCTATGTCTTCACTGGATGAAGCGCTGATCGACAGGGCTTATTTGATCTCTCCTGTGATAGACATGGAAAAGCTGATCGGCAATATGATGATGTGGGCAGGCGTGACCGAAGAAGAGCTTGCAGAAAAGAAAGAAATTCCTACAGAGTTCGGCGAAACGCTGTCCTGGAACTATCTCACCTATGTGCGGGAGCATCCGGTTTCGTGGCATATCCCCACCCGCATTTTGTACGGAGAGCATGACAAGCTAACTTCACCCGAAACCATCTCAGCCTTTGCCAAACGGATCGGCGCAGAGCTGACCGTCATGCCGAATGGTGAGCATTGGTTCCATACAGAGGAACAGATGCAGTTTTTGGATGGGTGGATCACCGGATGATAAGAAAAGGACTAAACTATGTTTTTGAAAAAAGATGAATCGCGCTATATGTACGGATGTGTTCACCCGGAGGAATTAGCGGGCGTGAAGAAAAAGTCCTTTATCCTGCCTTATGCAGGCGGAGAAATATGGTTTGAACATCTGGATGGAATATATCAATATACCGAATTTGCCTTAGAGAAACTGCGTGGGGATACGGCGGCTTTCCGTCGTCCATCCGCACCGGCTTATATCACCTTTGTCCTCGATGAAACGATGATCACGGAAGAATTGATTTCAGAGATAACCAATGCACTCATAACCCCCGGCAAACGATTTATGCGCGTTGCCTTTGTAGGAGCGGACGGCTCCTCTTGCAGAAAACTAAAAAAGCTGTTATACGGACACGGATTTGCAATCAAATTTTTTGACGGCATTGAACCGGCAAAGGAGTGGATATTAGACGAACGCAATGTTTAAAAGTGAAACCGCAGTTGAATAAAAAAACATGCCGCAACACAAAAACGTAAAGGGAGCACAGCCTTCGGTTTGCCCGAGGACTGTGCTCCTGATTTTTTGTTATTGATTTTTGGATATCAACGATTGAGATATCTCGACAAACGGGAATTTGTCTAACGCAGATTCCATACTTGCTCTATTGCCCAATTTTGCATTTCCAAATACATTTTTCCCTTAATGGTTTCATATTCTACCCATCTAAACATATGGTCTAATTCCATAGGTTCTTTTATCTTCTTGACCAATTGTCCTGAATAGTAAACCTGGATAGGATGAAAATTTCCAATTGTTGGATGTTTGCAATAAGTTTCTGCGGAGCATACTTTTTCCTTTATCTCAACTTGATATCCTGTTTCTTCAATACATTCTCGAATAATGCACTGGTTATCGGAAAGACTATATAAATATCGGCGATACATACGCAAGAACGGTTTTTCTGAAAGAATACCCGTCATTCTTAAAGGACAGTATGATTTCAGAATAAACCGACTTTTCAAGGAGTATGATGTTATCGCCGATACCACCCGATGAAGCGGTTAAAATTGTTCAGAAATAGCTGCTTGCCATTGAAACGGATATCACCAAATGGCAGCAGAAGCAAAACGAAAACAACTTTTTTCGCAAATCTGCCGTGCCGATGAGAAAATGTATGAGGATAAAAAGAGTGAATAAACAGAAAAACGGGACGGTAAAATTAACCGTCCCGAAAAAGCTATTTGCCGAATAAGTCGCTGTGCGTTCCTGTTCTTGCAAGAGTTAAAACCAAAACATTTTTTTCGTAGAAATACATAAGCAACCAGTCCGGCTCAATATGGCATTCACGATGCCCTGCCCAATTTCCGCCCAAAGGGTGATCATAATTTTCCGCGGGCAGTTTCTCACCGTTTGCAAGTTTTTCTACAATGTTTTGCAGTTTTTTAATATCAAGATTTCGTTTTAATGCCAGCTTATAATCTTTTTTGAATTTGGTGGTCCATTTGACCGTATATTTTACCTCTTTCATTTAGCTAAATCTGCAAACATCTTGTCTAAATCGGTGTAGCCTTTAACAGACGGATCCTTTGCAATTCTTTCCGCTTCACGCATAGCAGCAAGTGTTTCTGCGTTCGGCTGGTTGAGAGAAATTTCAAAAGGAATTTTACCGTCACGGAGCGATTGCCTTACAAAGATGTTAAATGCGGTAGAAATATTCATACCAAGCTCATTAAAAAGTGCGTCGGCTTGTGCTTTCAAGTCGGAATCCATACGGATACTAATATTTGTTACCTTAGAATGTGCCATAAAAACATCTCCTTTCGTACTATTATATATATTATACGCTATTTGCACGAAAAAATCAATACGTTATACGAAATTTCTCATATTTATTTAGTAGAGGCAATCATACGTAAAAGATATAAAGACGAAGCTGAAAAGGCGGTACAGGTTGCAAAGGCAACCGCAAAAGCGGCGGTTAAAATCACAGTAAAGGAAGCGTTGAATTTCTCATTGAACAATTGACACATTGTATTTTGAGATGCGTGCTATACTATAAAACGATAGGAAGTGATTCAGTGTGACAGAATATGGGTATGTAAGAGTATCTGCCCTCGACCAAAATGAGGCACGTCAGCTTTTAGAAATGCAGCGTTTGGGCTTAAAAGAAGAATATGTCTATGTGGATAAACAATCCGGCAAGGATTTTAACCGACCGAATTACAAACGGCTGCTCCCGGTGTTGAAAGCCGGCGATTTGCTGTATGTGAAATCTATAGACCGTTTGGGACGCAATTATAAGGAAATTCAAGAACAATGGCGAATCTTAACGAAAGAAAAAGGAGTTGATGTTGTTATTTTGGATA
Source organism: uncultured Eubacteriales bacterium (assembly GCA_900546385.1). Classification (GTDB taxonomy): domain Bacteria; phylum Bacillota; class Clostridia; order Oscillospirales; family CAG-382; genus UMGS882. Next base: position 18,286 of record URCT01000005.1, read on the forward strand.
TGCCGTTATTGGATACAAGAACAGCGAAAGATTATTGCCTCCATAAAAAACGATATCGCTAATAACACGAAATAAGTTGAATTGCATCCCCTGCAAATCCATTATTGACTCAATTCAGTCTCCAAAACAATCACCGTTTTGAAAACCTTATCCTCGCAGAAAAACGATAGGGAACCTGTGTACTTATTGACCACAGACTTCATATTTACGACACCGTATCCATGATTTCCGGTTTTTTCTGTTTGAAGATGATCTACATCGACATTCTGAATAACGTTATTCTCAATAATCACAACCAACTGATTACCTTTTAAGTATATATACAGTTCGACTGTCCTTTTTTCTGTTTCCTCGATTTTTTCAGTTGCTTCAATCGCATTATCTAATGCATTTCCTAAAAGAATTGCTAAATCAATACCGGAAATTTGAATGTTATGCAGTCCTTTATAGTGAAAATCGATTTTAATATTCTTTTTCTTCGCTTCGGAGATTTTATAGTTTATAATCGTATCGATGACACTATTTCCGCATATATTCTGGCCTGAACCGGCTTGCAGCTCCTGTAATTGTGCATTCAGTTGCTTCACCATTTCATCATAATCTTTGTTTTGAATCTGGGAAAGCAGCCCTATAATAAAATTCTTTTGGTCGTGGCGAAGCTTGTGAATCACCTCATTTTCTTCAAACATCATTTGATATTGTTTTTGTTGCTGCTCAATCATTTTTTCGGCTAAGATCAGTTTATTCTCATTGACTACCTCATTATGAAAATCATTCATGAGTTTTACAATCAGCATATTACTGATGATTAACATGATTAAACTTGCAAGAGTTAGGTTGGTTAAAAACACTTGGTTTTGATAATATTGCATAGACCGATATATGACATATACAGTTAAGTATGTAGTAATCGGAAGGATATAGATTGAAAGCCACTTTTTTCGAAAATGCCCATGCAATGTGCCGCCTTTAATCGCCCGAATTAAAATAAAGAAGGTAAAAACCAATAGTTTTGACAGTAAGACGCCAAAGGTTCGATAAATACCGGTTTTCGCCTCATTAAAATCAATCGAAAAGGAGGTCATAATCAAGAATCCGGCACTTATTTCCGCCGCCACATTAAAAGCAATACACAAGGCCGTAAGCAACAGTTTGTTATAAAAACGCATATCATAGTTCAGTGTGATCAGATACGTACAAACAATCAAAACACCCATGTTGACAGCGGAATTGGAAATGAGCAACGGTGCAAAAAAGAAAATAAAAAAAGCAAAAAAAGAAACAATTCTCTTTTTTGCTTTTTTTCCAACCAGTTTGTCAGCAAACGCTGAAAAGAAAAAATCAGCCGCAATTATAGATGAGGCTGCATTAAATAAAGCAATCAAAACACTATCGGCAGACACACTACATACTCCTTTTTACATATTCAGAATAAGAACTCAAAACTTCACGGTATTTTCTGACACTGATCATAACCTTTTCTCCATTATCAAGCACTACATTCTTTGCGCTGATAGAAACAGCTTTTTCCCAATTAACGATGTATCCTTGATGTACTTGACAAAAGTCATGCTGCGCCAACAAACCATACACTTCACGCAGTGTTTGTTTCGTCGAAAACTGCCTTTCTTTCAAATGAAAAATAATATGTTTTTGGCAGCATTCCACATAATATATTCGAGAAATCTCAATACGAAAAGCACCGTCTTTGGTTGTAATCAAAATGCTCTTATGCGCCTTTTGATAAGATTTTATGGCTTTAAGCAGGACAAAATCGAATCGATTATCATCAGCATCTTTTAACAAATAATTGAAAGCATGACAATCGAAAGCCTCAATTGCATATTGCGAATAGCTGGTGACAAAAATAATAATTGCATCCGGATCTTTCACATTTATTTTTTTACCAAGCTCAATACCCGTTACCTGCGGCATATCGATATCCAAGAAAACAAAGTCATAACGCATTCCTTTTTGGTATTCGTTTAACAAAACGACTCCGTTATTAAAGCAATGAAATTGTGGATTCACAAATAAATTTGTTTCACAAATTCTCTGTTTCAGCTTTTCACAATAAGCTTTATCATCATCACAAATCGCAATTCGAATCACGTGTACCAGACCCTGTTATGTAAGTATCCTTAAAGACTACTAAAATTTTTTATTATTTTACCGCATATTACAACAAAGTCAAACATTCATTTTTTGAATTTTCTTTTAATTTTTATGTTCTTATTCGTGTTCAATCAATTTGAAACGCATTCACCCCTTTACAAGGCAGCAAGCGGGCATTTTCAAAAATGCACCTACTGTTAAAAAGCAATGCAAATTCATAGTAATCATCTTTCAAAAAGATATGTACCTCCGTGCTTTTCTTACATACAAATAAAACAGAGCAAGCACTTTTGCTCAAATCCGCCAAATTTCTGATTTGGAACAAATCAAGCGTATTTCGGTTTCGGTAGATTTTGATGGTTGAGAACCTTATATGATAAAGATTGTCGCGAATTGTTTTCATAAATTCATCGTATTCCAGAAGAACATATGAAAACAAACCATTTTCGGTTGTCCCATCCGCGTTATACCGCAAAATATCGTCTTTTAGTATCGCAAACCGGCAACCTGTAAAATCGATATTTTTCAGTAACTGATACCAATAGTTTCCGGGTTGATTCGGAAACTTTAATTGTATGCATAACATGTTTTTTGCCTCTTTTGGATTGGAAATCAATTTATTGCAGACCGGCCTGTCAAGCAATTCGACAAAGCCGGTCTGCGTTTGTTTTTGTGTTTGAAAGGACAGTTTTGATGCCGTCCACAAGCTGGTTGATCGTGTTATTGGTCTCATGCACTTTGGGAATAATTTGACTATCCTACGCAGCAACCAAAGTGGTGCCCTTGCCATCAACCATTTGGATAATGGGATCATCTGTCAGATATTGAAAGCAGCTTCCGGCGAATCAAAACGCACAAACAGGTTTTCAAACGGCCAGTCAATGGCGATTGAGAAGCCCAAAATTAGTATAATTACGGCAATACAAAATAGCTTATGCCAGTTTCTTATCTTGTATTTTTCCGCAAATTTACGGAGAATGCTTCTTAAAACTACCGTGATAAGTGCCATGAGCAAAAGCATCATAAGAAGGCGCACTTCGTTATACATGATTATCTTCTCTCCCTATTTATCGAGCAAATGCCGTCAGCTGTACGGTGTCGCCGTGCGCGTCCTTGATATACCACGTTTTTTCGTCCGCCGCGTTTTCCGTATACAGCAAACCTGCACCGCGGACGTACTTGTAAACCACCGCGTCGCCGCTTGTTTCGGCGACCATGTTCGTACCGTCCCACAAGTGGCCGGTTGTCACGCCGTTGACCGTTTTTTCGCTTCGCATATCGTCGGGTGTTAGGGTTCACCTGCTTATAAGGCAGACGAACCCTATTTTTAAGCTATAGCGTCAGAATACAGGTCTGCGCTCTTGGTAATTATCCCGCTTCATCCGTATTTTCTTCGCTGCTCTGGTTAAGCTGTTCAAGATATTCTCGGTAAGTCATTAGCCCTTCTTTATCTATTTTCGCCTTTATATCTACTCCGAATAAGTTTTCTTCATCATAGTACTTACAACGACGTGAGTCTAAAAAACGCTCCGATAGCACTTCAAAAACAGCTTCTGTTAATTGGTCATCCGCCTTGAAATCATCTGTTTCCATTACAAGATCCTTTTGTTTTCCCATTTCCCAACAATAATCCACATTCAAGGCATATTCATCATATTGCCATAAACAGCGTACCATAAACGCTATGGCTTCTTTTACCGTAACGTTCCTATCCGGATAGAATACGATATCGAAATCCGGTATCTTTTTCGGGCGACCCAGTCTTGGATAGTAGACACCGTAGCACATTTCGCCGAAAGCAATGCTGCTTCTTTTGGCATAGTATGTGCATTTCAACCCTCTGGCTTCCGAAACATCGCCAAAAACGACCAAATCGAACGAGCCGCTGTTCGGAAGCTCGTGCCAACCAATCATTTTCATGATTCTTTCAAGACAATCAAACCGTGTAATGAATTGCTCCTCCTGCAGTTGCATCGGTTCTTCAACGGCATAGCCTGTAACCGCTGTCATCAGAATACAACAACTAACGATGAAACATACTGCTTTCTTGATTTTCATACTATTTATTCCTCCCACACAAATTGATATCTTTACAGCTTTTCTCCGGCTTGCCAAATCACGGTTCCGTCCTTTAATGTAATACGTGAAATCGGGTCGTTTTTGCATATTTCCGTTAAATCTCCGGGCATAAGAAATCGTCCATGCGTATCTTTGCACGCGACAGAGACTTGAATAACGCAAGAATAGTATTCTTCATATCCCGGATCTTCTTCCGGCAAATCGTTGTCTGATTCATATATTGTATCGATATGTCCGATAATCGTATCGCCGGTTACCGGTTCTACAATAATGTCTGTTCCATTGGGATACTGATCGATCGCTTTCAACATAGAGTCCATTTCCATTTCGAATTCTCCTTCTTGTGTTTAAGGTTTTGCCGGAACTATATGTGCTGTTCCGTTAGCTTTGTAATGTATGATTCCATTTGTAGTCGGAATATATGTGTTTGTTACTCTATCATAATATTGACCGATTATTTTTCCAAAATTAACTCGCTCTCTTGACTCAGAAAGTCGAACACCTTTTCCTGCATAATTATCCAAAAGTTCTTGTGGATTTGCTTCTAAAATACTTCTATTGTCCCTTTTGAAGCTCGACCTTGTAATTATTGGTGCCAGGAATATGCTTGTCTTGCTGTCCTTGGTTAACTTTAACGTGGCTTTTTTGCACCGTATTTGATGCGTTGTTGTCTAAGCTGGAATTGAATTTGCCTAGATCATCGGTAAAATTTTTTGAAGCAACCAATTCTAAAGAAATCGCGCCAGTCATTACCACAGTACCGGCAGCAACTCCTGCAGCTGCTATCGAAACTCCTCCTGCTGTTAAAACTCCTCCTGAACTAACAGTAATAGAAGCCCCTGTTGCAATTGAATCTATAATCCCCTTTGCACTAACCACAGCAGTTCCTGCATTGATTGCCATACAGAGTGTATCGCCGATAAGTCTGCCCAAATAATAATCGCTAAGACTTTCAGCAACATAGGAATCCATGTCTTTGCCTGTTATTTCGAGCAAACATGAAACTACATTAGCCAGTGCCCCTTCGTCCAGTGCGGTAATAATTCCCGCAATTGAATCCTCAAAACTATAACCACTTGGATCATAATACCTAACCGGATTCCCACCGGCACAAGCATACCAGTTTATACCGTCACACGCCGGATCCTCACTGACAAACCATCCGGTTTGCGGATCCATATACCTTGCGCGCCTTGACATTTATGTTGCCCGGCGTTAATACGCCTCCGTTACCCTCGGCTGTTCTCGTAACAGTTAAAACTCCGTCTGAAACAGAAATCTGATGTCCGGATTCGCCCGTTTCCTCCTCCGATACAGAAAAGCCTTGTAACGTATTATCATCAAAATCCCAAACAACCGCTTCATCTAAAGACCCGGTCATACATGCCGTGTAGGCACTGTCACGTTCACCGCGGATACGGATATAATAGACATTCGATTTTTCCAAATAGAAGTGGTTGGTTTCATCTTTTGCGACAGGAGACAACAGGTTACCGGCTGCATCCGCTATTTCATAAAATAGATTTTTTTCACTTGTTAATGTAAACGTATAATACCGACTGCTTGTCGGAGTAAATTTTAATAAATCAATATCCGGATTGCTTTGCGTTGTACGCTGAATCGTTTCTCCCACGGCAATTTCGTTTGCATTCAAAAAAAGCGCCGTGTTTCGTTCGGCGTTGTCAATAACAGTTTGAAATATATCGGAATACTCTATTTGAATCCCTCGTTTTGCTGTACGGTAAATGGAATCCGAATAAGGCTCTCCATATAAAACCGTTTCAACATCGTCCGTTTTGTAAATTGCATAAGGACGAGCTGTCAGGTAATCCACATAATTCTTAAGCGGGATATTAGTACAGGTGGCGATAAATACAAAATTGCCGTCCTCATCTATTCTATAAGTATGGTCAATTCCGCTTTCCACACTATATGCGATACCTTTGATATACTTTGATGACGGCAGTTCAAAATCCAATGCATGATTTAAGCTATCCAACATACTTGTCCGGGCAATTAAAAAGCCATATTCTGAAACGATAACACGTCCGGCTCCTGCAATGCTTGCCCGAAAACGGATGCTTACACTTCCGTTGGTTTCCAGCTTCAGCGATGCGCCCGGTATTGTCGTTGGCTGCACTTGTGTGCCGGATTGTGTTTCATTCGTATCAAAATCGTTTTGAGCGGCTTGCAGCTCATCCGACAGAACCTCATCCGACGGTATATCCGTTCCGCTATTTTCGTTCTCCCATTCGATGACAATGTTTTGTAAAAAGTCATCTTCGGAAGCGTCTGTTTCATCTTTCAAATCAGTTGTTTCAGTTTCCGTAATATCCGCTTGTTCACCGAAGCTTTCCGGAAGTTCAAAGTGGAATCCCTTTGAAGAAATGTCATTTTCCCAAGCTGTTTCAGCACTTTCGGAAGCGTCGGAGGAGTATCCAAGACTTACTTCAGTCAACGATAACTCGGCAAAAGCCGGAACACCGCAGGATTCCAAAAGGAGTAGTGCCGCGAGTATTTTTGCGGTAACTCTTTTTGCTTTCATGTTTTTTATTCCTTTTATAAAATGTGGGATTGTGGGAGCGGTTTCTGATTTCTTGGCAAACACCACCTTAATTATTTTATGAGAATAGCTGAGAGGGGCGTTCATCGTCATCCTGCTATATTCTCAAGCATAAAAACACAGCTATTCTTTTGTACTGCATCATGTTAGCATAGTTTATTATAAGGTACCATGATTTGGGAGGAAAATCAATCATTGCAACCCATTCGTTCGATTTTTAACCTTATTCGTTTTAGAACACCTAAACAGACTTACTATAATCAATCTCACAAAGTAACGTGTGATGATATTATTATATTAGGTATTATCTGTGAGTTCGAGACAATGTAATTACCTTGTCTTCGTACATTGTCTTCTGCTTAGTTTTTTTGGTTTTGTTGAATGTATTACACAAGTAACGAATAGGATTAAAAACCAAACGAATAGGCAATATCTATTGATTTTTTCTTATGTTTGCAGTATTTTTAGATAAAATATCTCTTTTGGAGTTCCATATGTATCATAAAATTGCTTCAATGTTGACTGCAAGATTAGAAAAAGAAAAAATGCTTGACCCTGCTAAACATGATTGCTATGCCTATGGCTTCGAATTGATGATTTCGTATTTCTGCTATTTTGTTATATTACTCATAATATCAATCATAACCTGCACGATATGGCAATCTGTTCTTTTTTGCATTGGATTTATGACTCTAAGAAGATGTGCAGGTGGTTTTCATGCTGACTCCTACACAAAATGCCATTTATTGTTTTCGTTAAACCACTTATTATTTATTGCATTTTATTATTTTTGTCCGACCAAATACGATGCTTGGTTAATCGTATTTGGTTCTATATTCTGTTTATTGGTAATGTGGCTGTTTGCACCGATAGAGCATATGAATCGGCCATTTAATGATGCTGAACGACACTGCTTCAAAAGGAGAAGCAGAATATATAGTTGTATTATCGTTTCAGTTTCCCTGGTTTCTCTGCAGTTTCCTATATTACATAGCTTTTTACTGTGTTATTTGTATGGCGTTTTTTCTGCTTCTTGCTCTACTGTAGCGGGATACATCCAGCAAAGCAGAAAACAGCCTCAAATATAATTCACATTAAGAAAGAAGGTGAAATAATGGGAAACAGAATTGTTAAATTCTTGTTAAAACACTCTGGTGCTTTAACAGCGTTAGCACTTCTTATCGGGATATCCTCTGTGAATTCGGCTTGTTATATGATGTATCATCAGCCGAAAATGCCCAAAGCATTAGATGATTACAGAATGTAATTAAATCGTTAAAAATGTCCAATGAACCCGAAACAGCAAAAGGGTCATTGGACATTTTTTTGCATAAATACCTTTTTCATCGATCAGTACAGCCGAATTTACCCGTATTTTCGAATAATGTGCTCCCTGTCAAGTAGACAGACTAAAAAAAGAAATTACAAATGGAATAGATTCTTTCTTCTCCCTCTGCTGCGTAGCAGGGGGAGATTTTCGTCACGCGGCGATGGCGAAGTAATACTCGCAAGGCATCATACAGTTCAAACGCTTCTGGTATCGGCGCGTATCGTATGCGGTGTGATTATCCATGTTTAAGTCGGCAAATTGCCGGCTTTTTTGTTCGCGCAGGCAGATAAAGGATTTTCTCAACGGAATGCGGCGTCGGAATATATTGATTGAAGAACTTATCTTCGTCTTCCCCATTGACAAAACCGGATCTTCATGTTATGCTGAAATAAAGATACAAGGATCCGTGCGTGTCCGGGCAGCCAATCAGCTCTGAAGGCGTTTTGTCACCCAAACACGGCTTTGCGGCTTTTCCCGTATCGATACTGTTCCCCAAGCAAAGGAGATGATCCGCAGATGAACGCCGCAAACGGCAGCACCCGGAAATACAGCCGAACACTCTCCGCAGTATTCCTGACAATACTTTCAGCATTCATCTGCCGTCAGCTCACAAAGAACGGTATCCTGCCGCCGATGTTCGTCCGTCCGCTCGGGCTCGTGCGCTCGATTCTGTATATGGGGCTCTTCTTCGTGTGGGGAATCACCCTGAAGCGCCGGATAGTCCATAAGTCGGTGCGCCGGTATCTTATCGGCATCGACGGGCTGATACTGTTATGGCTGATCGTCAGAACGCTTAAGTTCCACATACTGACAATACGGTACGCCGCCCGGTATATGTGGTATCTCTATTACCTTCCCATGCTGTTCATCCCGATGTGCGGCGTGGTCATCGCACTGACGCTCGGAAAGCCGCTCGAATGGCGGATCCCGAAAAAGACCGGACTTCTCTGGGGCGTGACGCTGCTTCTCTTCCTGTTTGTGATAACAAACGACCTGCATCAGAAGGTCTTCGTTTTTCCCGCAGATCAGGGGTTCTTTGAGTGGAGCGACAAGGAATACAGCTACGCGGCGGTCTATTACCTCATTATGGCGTGGCAGATTTTCTGCGCGCTTCTGACACTTTTCCTGATGCTCCGGAAATGCCGGATTCCGCTGACGCGCAGGCTCATAATCCTGCCGCTGATACCGCCGGGGTTGGCGATAGTCTATATCTTCGTTTACTGGAAGAGATACGATTGGCTCATGACTCTGTTCGGCGACCTCACGGTGACACAGACCGTCCTCTACGCCCTGACCTTCGAGATCTGCATACAGTGCAATCTCATCGCGTCGAACAGGCGCTACGAAGAGCTGTTCCGCGCGGTTACCGGCTGCTCGGCACAGATCACCGACAACGATTACTACGTCCGGTACGCCGCGCTTGACGCGGAGCCGTTCAGCCTTGAGACGCTTGTCTCGTCCGAAAACACGCCGATACTTCTCTCGGATTACCGGATTCTCTACAATATACCGATAAAAGGCGGACACGCCATCTGGACCGAGGACGTCTCGGAGCTCATAAAGCGCGGTGCAGAGACACAGGAGGTCAAGGAAGAGCTCGAGGAGCGCAACTCCCTTCTCCGCTACGAGTACACGCGCGACAAGAAGCGCAGGGAAATCGAGGAGAAAAACCGGCTCTACGATATGCTCCGCAGCGTCACGCAGCAGCAGATGGACAAGATTGCCGTCAGGGTCGACGAGTACCGCGCCTCGGACAAAAACTCGGACGAGGCAAAGAGAATACTCGCTCGGATCGCGGTGCTCTGCGGCTTCATAAAGCGAAGGCGGCATCTCGCGCTGCTGAACTACCGCAATTATGACATTCCGGCAGCCGAGATGGAGAACGCGTTCGGCGAGACAATACGGGTGCTCCGGCTTCTCTCGGCGCGCGGGACATGTTTTGTCGACGGCGAGATGCTGAACGGCAGGGCGGCGGCTCTCGCATACGACTTTTTCGAGGATTGCGTTGAGGAGACCTTCGGAGAGCTTGAAGCGGTCAACGTCCGGCTCGCACGTCCGTGCGGCCTTCTTCGCGTCACGGTCTCGCTCGACACCCGAAGAGATTTATCGGAGATAACGTACAAGTACCCTTCTGCGAAAATCGATACAGACGACGGCGAGCAGACGCTGGTTCTGCCGCTCGAGTCGGAGGGAGGCGAAGCATGAACGCTTTTTATACACTGCCGCCTCTTCTGCGATCGATGTTTGCCACGATGCTCTTTGTCTCGGTGATAGGAGAGACCGCGCTCCTTATATACAAAGCACACCGTTCGGTGCGGTTTGCGGAAAAGCTTGTCTCCCTCCTTGCGCTTTTCGTCCTGTTTTCGGCACTGATATTGTTCCCGCAATACGGGGACGCGGACACCGGGCTGTGCAGACTTCCGTGGATTCCGGTCGCTGTTCTGCTGTTTCTGGCAGCTATTCATCTTTCTATCGCGATCCCCATGGAGCGTAAACGGCTTTTCGAGCGCATCACTCCCGATTCCATCCGCGAGGCGACGAACGCCCTCACAATGGGGATCTGCTTTGCCGACCCGGCGGGGCGGATAATCCTCTGCAACGAGACCATGCGTGAGCTTTCCTATATGATGACAGGTTCCTATCCGCAGATGATCGGCGAGCTCGACACGGTGCTGTTTCCTGCGGGGCCGGACGGAAAACGGTCATCAAACGGGACATTCTTCTTTCCTGACGGAAACGTGAGGCTGTTCAACTCGGAGCAGATAACCGTAAGCGGAGAGAAAGGCTGGCGGCAGATAACCGCGCAGGATATCACGGAGCTCCACCGCGTAAAGGAGCAGCTTGAGAGCGAAAACCGGCGTCTTGCCGAAACCAACCGCAAACTCCGCGCGATGTATGACCGTATGACCGACGACATCCGGGAAAAGGAGAGCCTTGAAATGAAGATCCGGACTCACGACACGATGGGACGGAGTCTCATAACGATTCAGGACATCATGGAAAACGCGGACGAGGCAGACAAGAAGCTCGCCGCGCTGAGGGACGCCGTGAGCGTTCTCTCGGCGTCTCCGCCGCAGCTGAACGGGGACATTGCGGATGAGGTGAAGAACTGCGAAAAGCTCGGAATCAAGCTTATACTCAAAGGGTATATGCCGCATAACACAAGGCTTGAGCAGCTTGTGGTGGCTGCAATACGCGAATGCGCCACGAACTGCGTCAGACACGCGCACGGGACTTATGTGGCTGTCAACCTACAGGAACGGCACGGGATCTGCTCGGTCACGATAACCAACGACGGTGAAAAACCGAAGGGAAAGATAATCGAGGGAAGCGGACTTTCATCGCTGAGACGAAGCGTCGAATCCATGGGCGGCGAAATGCTCACGGCATATTCTCCCGTCTTCGCGCTGCTTCTCAATCTGCCGATAACGGAGGATGAGATATGGTAAACACGATACTGGTCGAAGACGACCGCTATATGCTGAAGCATTTTTCGCTGATACTCGAATCGGATGAGCGGTTCCGCCTCATCGGGACGTTTCGAGATGCTTTTGACATTGAGAGCCGCTGCGGAGCCGACGTCGATCTTGTGCTGATGGACATCCTTACACTGCACAAGCACTCGGGCCTTGCGGCAGGAAGACGGATAAAAGAGAGGTTTCCGCACATTAAAGTCGTCGTGATCACCTCACTCATCGACCCGAACGTGCTTTCCGAGGCAAAGCGCGGCGCGGCGGACAGCCTGTGGTACAAGGATCACGGCACGGAGGAGCTGCTTGATGTGATTATGCGGACCATGAACGGCGAGCGGATCTTTCCGGGCGCAGCTCCGTCTGTCGAGATGAAGAATATGCTGTCGGGCGACATCTCACCGATACAGATCGAGATCCTCCGCCACTACATACGCGGCTTCACCTACCGGGAGATTGCCGACAAGTTCGGTCTGTCGGTCAGCGGAGTCCGCTGGAACCTTTCGGACATGATCGAAAAGGGCGGCTTCAACAACAAGGAAGAGCTGATCGCCACCGCCATCGAAAACAAGCTGATCGTGACGACGCTCCGGGATACAGAATGAACGCTTTCCTCCGGGATTTTCCCGGAGGATTTTTGTGCTTTCAGCGAAATAACTGACACTTGTGACAGTGACAAAAGCCAAAATATGCATTATAATGGAATTGCAAGATGATCGGTACGTCTCCCCGACTGACGGATCCCGATCATTCAGCGACCCGATCATTCAGCGATCCGAAATCCCGAAATCTATGATTACAAAGGAGAAATGCAAAATGAAAAAAAACGCAAGCAAGATCGCAAGACTGCTCATCATCGCCGTAATGACTGCGATCCTCATAAGCGCTCTTGGCGTCATGGCGTCGGCGGCGCGTGACGAAGAGATTACCCGGTATGTCGATGTCGAGTACCCACTTCCGGTAAACACGAGGGAGAACGACTACGGTCTGCCCGGCAACAAACTCTACTTCAGCGACCCCTCGATGGTGCTGGTCGACGGAAAGCCCGCCCCGGAGGGAAACTTCTTCGTATACCCCAAGGGCGGTACCATGAAGTTTATAAAAGCCGGAAAACTGACGATGTTGCACCAATGGCAGTATTACGACGGCACTGTAGCCGGTAATGACAACCCTCTTTACCTAGGTTTTGTAGACTATATTGTCACCGTCAAGGAAAAGGAAGCGTTCAGCGGCGATATCAAGGTCACATACGATGAGCCCTTCGTCGCCGGAAAGCCTTTCCCGAAACTCAAGGTAGAATCCAAGGGTGATGGTGCAAAGTTCAGCAGAGCGTGGTTCGAGATCACCGGTGCCGGAACGCATGACGACGAGGTCATCCCGGATTACTATGCCGGTGTCGAGGCTGAAATCAAAGTAGAGCTTGAACCCACCGAAGCCTACTTCTTCGGCTGGGTGGATGACGGTGAGCGTTATTGGTCGCCCGCGCTGAGCGATGTGACCGTCAACGGTAAGAAGGTCGACGCGAGTGTGTTTACATACAAGAAAGGCAACACGCTGTCCTTCTCCTTCCCGGTGACAATCGGCAGCGAGGCGAAGGAAATCAAAATCACCGATCTTGACGTCCCGGCGCACGGTCAGGAGCTCGACCGCACGGCTACCGCGTCGATCGGAACGGTTACCGCAGTCAAATACGAGATGTTCCGAAAGGAAATCAATGAAGTATCCAAGGGCGATAACATCAGCGTCGCCGTAAACGTAAAGCTCCCTGAGGGCTACACCTTTTCCAAGGACAGCTATGCTGTCTGGAACGGACAGGTAAGTGAGTATAAAATCCGCACCCCCTCGATGGGAACCGACGAATATCTCTATGTCTTCCCGGTAACGGTCGGCGTCTTCGGTGAGCAGGCTTATATCAACAGCGGCTCTGTCTACTTCACCGGCGACGCTATGCTCAAGGTCGGAGCGAGAGTTCCTGACAGAGATTATATTGACAGCGACGACAACGGCATAATCTACGGCGAGCCCGTATGGACTCCGGCTCACAAGACCTTCGAATCCGGTCAGACCTACACCGTAAAGATTCCTCTCTCTCTTGAAAAGAACTTCCTTTGGACGGACGACATCCTCACCAACCACAATTTCAGCATAGAATCAAAGGATGCCAAAATTGTTGCCGAGGATAAGACCTCCCGCGGCGGAAAGCAGAAGTTTGAGAACAAATACTATCTGGTCGCAATATTCACCCCCGAGGATATCAAGGGACAGGAGGACGTCAAATATTTCGATCTCGAGCTTTCCTACTCGAAATCAAGCTTTGACCTCAAGGTCGGCGACAAGGCGACTGTCACCGCCCAAACCAACATTGACCCGATGCTCGCAACGGATCTGAAGGTTCAGTGGTACAGCTCGGCGTCCAAGGTCGTCGGCTCGGGTATTGCGGTCAAGGGAGCGACCACACCGGTTCTCACGATTCCCACCGACAAGGTCGGAACGCAGTACTATTACTGTGAAATTTCCTGTGTGATAGACGGCGAAAAGAGCCGGCTTGCAGTCATTCCCGCGCCCGTTCAGGTAAACGTCACCGAAAAGGGCGCCGCTGTCGGGAAATATACCCTTCGCTACAGCGACGACGCGGCAAAGCACGTCGTCCTCTACAGCTCCGATGAGGATTTCAGCTTCGAGGTCAAGGCTGACAACGCTTCCGCAAATATTCGATACGCTTGGTACCAATGCGACCGAAACGGCAGGCTTCTCAACAACACGCTCCTCAGCAACGGTCAGGCACTCCTGATGCACGGCATCAAAGACGAGGATATGTACAAGACGTTCTACTATACGTGTATCGCCAATGACAATGACGATATACAGTCGCTCGTCTTCTCCTGTCTGCTTCTTCCGAAGAAGAAGGCCCTTCCCTTTAAGGACGTGTCCCTCGGCGATCCTTATTACGGCAGCGTCTGGTATGCAAACAATCACGATCCGTTTCTGATGAACGGCGTCAGTGCGGACGCCTTCGATCCTATGGGCAATCTCACCAGAGCCGCTATCGTCACGGTTCTCTACAGACTTGAGGGTTCGCCCGTGACGGCGGCATCAAACGAATTTTATGACGTTCCCGCCGGTCAGTGGTATTCCGACGCGGTCGCGTGGGCTGTAAAGCACGGCATCACCAACGGCTACGGCGACGGACGCTTCGGACCGGACGATCCGATCACGCGCGAGCAGCTGGCGGTTTTCCTCTACAGATATGCGAAGAGCCGCAATTTCATCGTTCCCGCAAACGGCAAGCTGACCCAGCCCGACGCCTCCAAGATCGATTCTTGGGCACTTGACGCCATGGCATGGGCTTACTCGAAGGAAATAATCGAGGAAGTGGACGGAAATCTCGCTCCGCTCGACAACGCGTTAAGACATATGATCGCAACCGCGCTCACTCGGTTCTGCATCCATTACTCTTTGTGAGGCTTTCCTTCCGGGCGGACTTTTCTCCGCCCGGAAAAACAAAGGTGGTGAAGAAAAATGCGAAGGATCGTGCTTGACTTGCAGAGCGGACTTTACGCAAAGCTGCTCGAACGCGCTTTGCTGCAGGAGCTTGACGATTATCTGACAGTTATTTCAAAATCTCCGGAAATGACTTTCGACATATGCCAGATACATCAGCCGTCTGTCGTCATGATGGAAGTGACCAGGTATACGCCATGGAGGATGCCGGAACGGATTTCACTGGCGGACAGCATACGAAAAAAGCTTCCGGCCTGCAAAATCATCTTCATCACGGATGGCGATGCCGACAAGAAGCTCGCCGAGCAGATCATCAACGCCAAGCTCGAAGGTCACGCCGACGCAATAGTTTTCATGTCAGTCAGTGAGAAGTATCTCGCGGCAGTGATAGCGTGCCTCTGAAAAAAACCGGCAATTGCATTGACCGGAAACAGTATAAGGAGCAAGTCATGCGAAAACAACGAACAGTCATTGTCTGTGTACTCCTCGCCCTCCTGCTCGGCGGCTGCGCTAAAACGCCGGCAAAAAGCGGCGGAGACACATCAAAGGACACCGAAGTGTCGACATCCGCCGGGACAAAGCAGCCGAGTCCTCCGGAGCAGAGCCTTCCGGGCGCTGACAGCGGCTCAATGGCTCTGCCGTCAGCGCGAAAGGTGCTGGAGGACAGCGGCATGACCGTCGGCGCAGCCTTTCTCGGCTATGTCGGGTATGAAACGACGAAGGATGATATCGACAATATGATAAAAGATACTTTTGAGCCGTTATATCCGTTCATTCAGGGCTACGAAGACGTCATCGACTGCGGAGGCGCGGAGCTTTACGCCATACTGCCCGCTGCCGGCTGGTCGGCGTCCGTCTTCCGGGTCACCGTGACCGATTCCGGCGAGTTCGACGATCATACCGATGAGCCGGTGTATACGGGAAAAGCGGACGAGGTGATTGTCTTAAGATGCAATGTCAGCGAAATATACCCCGACACATTGGTCAGACTGACAAAGGACGGAGAAACCTTCGATTACCGTCCGGCGCTTTCGATGATGGACGGTCATCTCGCCGGGACGGAGGGCTGTCTGGATCTCTCGGTTTATGACGATGTGTCCTTCGATGAAAATGACGTGCAGATCGCGTTCGAACTGCTGCGTGAGACGGAGGATGTAAACAATCTGATGAAATCCGGTATGTCACTTCTCTACACCGGAGCCATACAGCAAATCGACGGGCGGCCGTGCATGGTCTTCGCGCTCGGAACGAATCATGACGACGCTTTCGTACAGGAACGGCAGTACGCCGTCTCAGACAACATGATTTATATCTACGACGCGGAAAAGGATACATGGGAGATCTTAGGCTTGGGTTAAACCTGCGCATAACGCGCCTGCCTATTTTTCTTGCTAATCTGAAGAGGATCGGCTATGAAAAATCAAGAAAAAAACAAGACACAACAAAACGGGATGCATCAAACGGAACATTGAGACAAGAAGCACTGCTATCCCGTTCTTCGGATACAGTCTCGATGCGGATAACACCAAACGGGTCGTGCCGACGGCCGACAAACAACAAGGAGGATCCTTATAATGGGATTATTTGACAAAAAATACTGTGATGTCTGCGGTGCCAAGATTGGTTTTCTCGGGAACCGCAAGCTTGAGGACGGCAATCTCTGCAAGGACTGCGCAGGAAAGCTCTCCCCGTTCTTCAGCGACCGCAGAAACTCGACAATCGCTGAAATAAAGGAACAGCTCGCCTACCGTAAAGAAAACGAGCAGCGGCTCGCTGATTTCTCGCCGTCCGTCACCTTTGACGGAAGCAAGAACGTTTATATTGACCCGATAAGCGAGCGTTTCATCGTCACGGGACTTTCAAACTGGCGCAGCGGCAACCCGGATCTGATCAACCTCTCACAGGTAAGAAATGTTGAAACGGACATTCGGGAAAACAAGGAAGAAATCTTCTATAAGGACTCCGAGGGCAACGAGAAAAGCTACGAGCCGCGCCGCTACGAATGCGACTATGAGTTCAATGTCACCATCCACGTGGATTCCCCGTGGTTTGACGAGATCGAGCTTGAACTGAGTGACGGAAACCGTCCTGACAGACGCTTCACCGACCTCTATCGCGCATACGAGCAAAAAATGCACGAGCTCGCGGATATACTGATGCGCCGTAACGAACGGTTCCGTGTCTTGGACGGCGACGGAATGATGAAGCAAATCCGCGCCGAAGACGAGCTTTCTGACTCCCTGCCGGTTTCTCAGCCAAGCGGCGAGTGGGTTTGCCCGTCCTGCGGCGCAAAGAGCAGCGGCGCGAAATTCTGCGAGAACTGCGGAGCTCCGAAGCCCGCGCCTGTTGAGGCAGATTCGGCTGCCGCGGCTCAGACCTCCGCCGGCGAAACGTGGGTTTGCCCGTCCTGCGGCTCTAAGGATCAATCGAATAATTTCTGTGAAAACTGCGGGTGCCGGAGACCGGCTCCGAAGACGGTGCGCTGCGCGTCCTGCGGCTACACCCCGGAGAATCAGACAAAACCGCCAAAGTTCTGTCCGGAGTGCGGTAAGCCGCTGTCCTGATGCCATGAAGCGCACGATACTATTAAGAGCGGTGAGCATCATGTCTGTTTTCCTTGTAGTGTCCGGACTTTTTGGCTGCGGAAGCAGCCAAAAGCATACGGTCGATGATATCATTTCATTCCACACCTCCTACTACGGTATGGCAAGCAATCCGGTATATGCCTTCGCACTGCGAAAGCAGGAGGAAAACTGGCTCTTCTCCGCAAGCTGCTGCTTGAAGAGCCGGGAAGACTATTACACCTCCTTCAGCTCTTTTCCGATACCTGTCGAGGAGGCGGAAAAGCTCCTTGAAATGCTCCGTGAAGAGGGCGAGATTGAGCGGCTGCGGAAATACCGCAATCCGATACGCATCTTCCACGCAGCCGACGCGCCTGCGCGCAGCTCCGGAATGGTCTTTGCCGACGGAAGCCGTGTGGAAAAAGAGACCTCTTTCAGCGATACGGTGCAAGAATATCTCTATACTCTCGCTGACACACACTATGAAGCGGCAGAAAGCGTTGAAGTCGAGTCTGTCCATATCTACCGCAGCTGTATGGATCATTCATCCTCCTATTCGTATACTCTTGCCAAAAGCGAAAATGAGTGGTATTTATCCTTTGACGCGGCAATTGGCAGCAGCGGCGTACATACAGAGGTTGAAAGACAACGCATCGATGAACGCGACGCAAAGGAAATACTCCGCATTATAAAAGAACAGCAGCTCGTTGCAAGGGTCAGACAGTATGAGCCGCCGCCGGATGACGGCATATCGGCTCTTGACGAAACAACCTATGGAATTTCGTTTGACCTCCCGGACGGCAGCTCGATAAGTGCTCCGATAGACGCGGGAGAAGAGCTGAGAGAGGCTTTCTATACTCTTTCAACCGTGAAAAATCATCAAGAGTAAACAAAAAGCGCTGATTTAAGGTTGTTTTTACACAAAAATCATAGATCCAAGCCTTTTTCGCGTAAAACTCCTTAACTTCAGCTTATCAAAATTTTTTCAATAAATAGGAGATCTATCATGGCTAACAAGTGTGCGATCTGCGGAGCGGAAATCAATCTGTTCCAGACACAGAAGCTTGCGGACAAGAACTGTATCTGCCGCAAGACCTGCCGTAAGAAGGGCTTCAAGACCTTCGACTATGTGCACGCGGATCTATATGGAGTCAAAGCGCATCTCGCGCAGGTGGACCGCGGCACAAAGCTATGGAATTACTATTTTGTCCCACGGATAAAGACAAAGGACAAGACACAGAAGCTGAAGAGGTTCGGCTCTCCCGTTTATGTCGCCGAGGATCTCGGACTGATGGCGTACATCCAGAACGACTACAAGTTCATGATATTCGGAAAGACCACCCGTGCCTGCGTTTACCGCATTGCCGACCTTCGCGCGTACAACTACGAGGAACGTATAGAAAACAACAGCGGTGACAGCAAGCCGCAAAAAAAATCCTTTGTCCGCATGGCATTCATTAACACCGAAGGAATGAGTGAGATTTCCGTCGAGATGAGCAACATAAAGGCGTTCCAGAAGCTCCAGAAGTATTTCGACACACTCTTCGGCGTTCAGAAGACCCTCGGAAACGCCTCGAACATCTGGAAAGCACAGGCGGCGGCAATCAAGAGTGCGGCTGCGGGCGTGAGCGCGGCGATCAGAGGCGACACAGATGCGTCCGAAAAGGTCGGTGACGCAATAGAATCGCTTGATGCCGCCATCTATGGCGACCGCACCGAGCTTATACGCCGTGCCGACGAGGCTCTGGCGGCATTCAACGGTTATTCAGACAGCTGACATTTGGAAGGAGAATTCTGATGCAGACATTGCAGGAGTATAAATGCCCCTGCTGCGGAGGCGCAATAGCCTTTGACAGCGATTCCCAGAAGCTGAAGTGTCCGTATTGTGACACCGAATTTGAACTGGAAGCGCTCAAGGGCTATGACGCCGAGCTGCAGGGCGATCAGGCTGACGATATGAAATGGGAAACCTCTGCGGGAAGCGAGTGGCAGGAGGGCGAGTCCGAAGGACTCCGCACCTATGTCTGCAACTCCTGCGGCGGCGAGATCGTCGGCGACGAGAATATGGCGGCGACGTCCTGTCCCTTCTGCGGGAATCCGGTCGTCATGATGGGGCAATTCGCCGGTGCGCTGAAGCCCGACGTGGTAATCCCATTCAAGCTCAACAAAAAGGCGGCGAAGGAAGGTCTGATGAAGCATCTGACCGGAAAGCGCCTTCTGCCGAAGATTTTCAAGGATCAGAACCATATAGACGAGATCAAGGGGATTTACGTGCCGTTCTGGCTCTTTGACACCGACGTTGACGCACAGGTGCGCTACCGTGCGACAAGAATCCGGACATGGAGCACAAGCGACTACAACTACACCGAAACGAGCTACTACATGGTTCATCGCGGCGGAAGCATCGGCTATGAGCACATCCCGGTCGACGGTTCCACAAAGATGGCTGACGATCTGATGGAATCCATAGAGCCATACGATTATTCCGGTGCGGTGGATTTCCAGACAGCTTATCTCGCCGGTTATCTTGCGGATAAGTTCGATGTGAGCGAGGAAGAGAGCATCAACCGCGCAAACGAGCGTGTGAAACGCTCCACTGAGGACGCGTTCGCCTCAACTGTTTCCGGATACACCTCGGTCAGAGCGGAGAACACAAGCGTCCGCTTCAGCGGCGGCAAAGCAAAATACGCGCTCTACCCCGTCTGGCTCTTAAACACCACCTGGAACGGGAATAAGTACACCTTTGCGATGAACGGGCAGACCGGCAAATTCGTAGGTGACCTTCCGATCGACAAATCGGCAGCAGCAAAATGGACACTTCTTCTGACGGCTATATACGGCATTGCGGCATACGCGGCAGTCTGGCTGCTGCATCTTGCCGGGTTATTCTGAGGAGGCAGATATGAAAAAGAACATACTCATTACCATACTGACTCTCGTTTTCTGCCTGTTCATGGCCGTCCCGGGACTCGCGGAAAGCGAAAACGCGGAGGATGGCTTTGCGGACGAATACTACAGACTCATGGATATGGCATCCCTGTTATCGGACGCGGACGTCGACTCGCTGACCGCGAAACTCGATGAACTCAGCCTGCGCCAGAAAATGGATGTGGTCATCGCGACGACAAACACGCTTGAAGGAAAAAGTGTCGTCGAATACGCAGACGATCTCTACGATTATTGCAGCTTCGGTTACGGTGCGAACCGCGACGGACTGATCCTTGTTATCAGCATGGAGGACAACGACTGGTATATATCGACCTGCGGCTACGGCATCACCGCATTCACTGACGCCGGAATCGAGTATATAGGGGAGCAGATAGTCCCGTATCTTTCTGATAAGGATTTTGCCGGAGCTTTCGCGGCTTACATCACCCTGTGCGACGAATTCATCACGCAGGCAAGGACCGGCAAGCCTTATGACATCGGCAGTCTCCCGCGCAAGCCGCTGTCGCCCGCCTGGATACTTGTCTGCCTTATCATCGGTCTGATGCTGTCTTTCGTCACCGTTGGCAAGATGAAGGCGAAGCTCACCACTGTCCGCGCTCAGGCGGCAGCGAACAGCTACATGAAGAACGGCAGCATGAACATAACCGACAGCCGTGAGATGTTCCTCTACAAGAATGTAACGAGAACAAAGCGGTCAAGTGAAAGTTCAGGAGGAGGCAGCAGCACACATACTTCTTCTTCCGGCACTTCACACGGCGGAGGCGGAGGAAAATTCTGACATAAGGAGATTGGCATTATGAAAAAGTCAGCCGTACTCATCATCGTGATAGCTGTCATATTCTCCTGCTTTGCCGGCTGTGGAAAAAAACCGGTTGGATTTGACGACCTTGAGAACCTCGCAATAGCGGCGGCTCTTTCCTATCGCACGCTTGTCTGGAACGGAAGTATGGACACCGACACGCCCGAATTTGCCTGGAACACAGCCGGATGGTACGCGGCGTACATGGCGAACCTTGAATTTTCAGACGACGCCGCGCTGCCCGAGGAGCAGCTGAAGGAGATCCGGAAAATCCTCTTAACCGGTGAAGCTGCCATGACACCGCCGGACGGCATTGACGCGGAGACAGAAACCCGAGACGGCAAGACCTGCTGGATATTTCCGGAAATTTACGAGGCTTTTCATTCATACCTCGGAGTCGTCTCTGAGGTAAGCTGCGAGAATGTCAAAAAGAATGCATATGTCGTCACGATACGCGACCATTTGCGCTTCGATGTTGTCGAGGAAACGGTATTCAACGTCACATTCAAAGAGGAAAACGACGGCTACACACTTTCGGAGTTCAGCCGCAATGAATTCATCGATCTGGATTTTACGCCGGATATGCTGCGTGCCGCAAACCATCTGTCGAACCTGTTCTCGATATATGACAATCTCACGATTACAGAGGACTACTTAAGCGGATACGGATCGCTCATCTACTCTGCAAAAACCGACAACGGGTACGCTCTCTGGATGGATGACGGATCAACAGGCTACTATGATGAGTTTCAATTCAATGCCGGCGATGGCGAAGCCGGCAGAGTAAGCGTCCTGCCTGTCGACACCTCGTCCGACTGGCTCGATGATTACGTTGTCACATGGCTGCTTCCGGATGAGAAGGCCTATCTGACACGGCTTACCTGCACCGAGGAAGAAGAGATTTTCTTTGTCGATTACGGTTCTTCAAGCACCGTCTTCACGGTCGATCGCGGAACCCTCGCACTGAAGAAGCTCGAATCCTTTGACGAAAATGACGACTCTTACTACATGGCAAAATTCAGCTACGGCGACAAACTTCCCGAGCCGGATACGATCGCTGCGTGGAAAGGACCGCTGCGGACCGTGTCGCTCAAGCTGCTCTACTCTGACGGCGAGACTCTCGGACTGACCTTCACAATTCCGGCAGACTGGGAGTTCGACGTATTTGAGTACTGCCCGTGGGGCACGGCATACCTTGATGAAGCATGCACCGAACTGTATGAATACCCCGGAGACGGGATCGACTACACGATCTTTGTCTGCGAAGGGGCGGAATGAAATCATATTTGAAAAGGAGTTTTACAATGGGAATCTTCGACAAACTTAAAAGCACAGCAAAGCAGGCGGTCAACACAGCCGCATCTTCGGCGGCACACGCTATCGGCTCAAAGAGCGAGACCTTCACCTTCACATCTTTGCCGGAGAGCCTGGATAAGCTGCAGGCGCTTCCGGAGGCAAGCATGGATACGCCGTTCAAGACGGCAGCCCTGACTGTCCTCGCGCTCTGCGCCTACGCGGCAGACAGAAATATCGGCACCGAGATGCTGAATTTCCTGCGCGGTCCGCGTCCTCTGAACGGACAGGAGATCTCCTTTCTGAACGACCGCTTCCGCGACGGAAAGACCTATCTGCCTTTCACCTACTTCTCCGGCTCGACGCCTGACAACAACTATACACCGACCCAACCCTACACGCTCGTCATCGAGTCGAACCACGTTTCAAACGAGGAACCCGGCTACATGAAGCTCTTCATTCCCTGCGGCGGAGCCGATTCTCCGCGCCCGATAAAGCTGCGCCAGCGCGGTTCTGACAGCAAGTGGTTCCTGTGGGAGCAGTATCTGCTGACCGGTGTCCGCACACCGAAATCCGAGGATCCCTGGGCATAACCAGCCTCCGGAATCAACGATAAAACAACAAAACAAACAGAGAGGAGATATCGCAATGAACATTGTCGGAAAATGGAAAGTCAAGGAGCTGCTCTTCCCAACCCGAAACGGTATGGTGTCCTACACGCCGGATAATCTGCCGGAGGGAGATAACGCGGACGAAATCATCATGATGCTCATGAACAGAACCGAATTCACTGAGGACGGCTCGATGAACACGCTGATGCGCGTACCCGAGGACAAAATCGAGCTTGCAAAGTCGCAGGGTGCCGTGATCGACGAGGACGGTTTCGCCGTTATCGAGCAGACCGCCTGGAAAGAGAAGGACGGTAAGTTCTACTACGATACCAAGGTCAAGGGCGAGGTGCTGGGAGAGGCGGTCGACCCGTTTGCCGAAATACCGGTGGATGAGGACGGCTGTCTGACCATCGCGTATGGCACGATAATCCTTGAGCGAATCTGAAGCCGATGCGCCCTCCCTGACTCTTACGTTCGACACCGGCAAGAATGTCTGCAAGTATTGCAAGCTCTTTGACAGCACGGTGGTCACATTTACAAAGCAGGCAAAATAAAAAATCGAAGAGAAGCTGTCGCAATAACACCCCAAAAAGCGTCCGGGCCCACCAAAAAAGGTGTAGCCTGGACGCTGCTTTTATGATGACTAAAATTGAAAGATATGCACCTTTTATCTGAACCATCAAAGGAACGTGTTTGGTGACAGTATTCTCTGCTGCTTCAATGGCATTATCTAACAGATTCCCAAACAGAATACCCGTATCGATTTGGTCCAAACCGGGACGTGAGCCGCTTTCAATACGGCGTTCAACAGCAATTCTTTTTTCGTTGCAAAGTGTAATAATTGCCTTGCCGACGAATAAATACGGGATCCAAGTCATAAGTGCTTTAATTTGTGGTATTAAGGCAATGTTATATTTTTTTCAGAAAGCGCTTTTGTGTGTTATAGTATTTATAAAACACGAGAGCGTTTTTTGATTTTCGGAAGGAGGAAAAATTATGTTAAATCAAAAGGCGCAAGACAACAAAAAAACTTATACTGTTGCTGAGATTGCCGATATGCTTGGTATCGGGCGAACCTCGGCATACAACTTGGTTAAGGAAAATCATTTTAAGGTTGTTAAAATAGGTGCTTCAATCAGAATTTCAAAAAAATCATTCGATGATTGGTTAGATAAACTAAATATCTGAAAGGAAGTAAAAATTATGGCATCTATAATAAAACGAAAAAAATCATATTCCGTTGTGTATAATTATACTGAAAGTCATCAAGATGAATTAAAAGGTTTGCTGGGAGATGAATACACAGACTATAATTTGGTTGTTGCCTTAAATAACGGCAGACCTTGCGAGGGCAGAGTTTTGTTAAAGGCGTTTGAAGCATTAAGAGAAAAAGCCGAACTTCCGAATGTTGTTTTTCACTCTCTCAGACATTCAAGCACGACATATAAGCTGAAACTTAATCACGGGGATTTGAAAGCAACACAGGGAGATACCGGACACGCTCAAATTGATATGATAACGGATATTTATGCTCACATTTTAGACGAGGACAGAAAAGTAAACGCAATGAAATTTGAAACTTCATTCTAAATATCAAGGCTGATTTAAGAAATGTGCAAGCACCTCAAGAGGAACAAGCTGCATTAGATGTATCTGCATTGATAGAGCAACTGCAAAAATCTCCCGAATTGTTGCAAACGCTATCACAGTTAATTGCTGCTAAGAATTAAGAAACGAAGTGCTGTTCCGAAGCAATGCTAATTAAGCTATTAGCAAAAAACAAAAATTATTAGCAAATCTCAAAAACGAGTTCGTTTCCTATTAGCAAAAAAACGGAACAGATAAACAGAAATCGAAAATTTTTAGCACAAAGAAAAAGCACCGCAAAAGCGGTGCAAATGGCGTCCCAGATAGGATTTGAACCTACGGCGTTTCGCTTAGGAGTATGGCTTACCATGTGATACACGGTTCGGATGTAACTTCCAATAT